>CAVDXJ010000009.1:0-13711 GCA_963612765.1 Oscillospiraceae bacterium | reverse complement strand
CGGGGCGCGCACCTGGCCCACCAGCTGTACCAGAGCCATCAAAGTGCCGTAGCTTACCGCGCCGGTGAGGATCCCCCAGCAGCCGTAGCCAAAGCCCGCAAGGTAGCTTGCCTGCATGGCCAGGTTGAACACGGTGCCGCTCACCGCCTTGCCGGCGGCGCGGCGCTCGCGGGCGCGCAGGTGGACCCCCATAAGGCCCCGCAGGCCCTCCATGGCGCGGTCCTGCGCGCCAAAGGAACGCACGACGACCAGGCTCTCCAGCACCTCCTGCAGGCGCGAGCGCATGGAGGCCTCGCTGGCCTGGGCCTTCTCGTGGCGGCGCTTGAGCCAACGGCGAATCACAAGCGAGACACCCACGCACGCCGTGCCCGCCGCGACAAAGAACGCCGCCAGCGCGGGCGCCACGGCAAACATCAGCGCCAGGGCGGCCGCGGCGCGCACGAGCATGGACGCGGCCTCGGGCACGATCGAGACCACGGCGCCCGCGACGGCCGTGACGTCCGAGGTCAGGACGCTGGCGACGTCGCCGCTCGCCCGGCCGCGGGGCAGGCGCCCTGCGCGCACGATCGCGCAGGCGGCGTGGTCGCGCAGGGCGTTCTCGATCTTTGCCTGCACGGCCTCGGCCAGGTACTTCGACAGCGCCGAGAAGGCCACGGAGGCCAGAAGCGCCGCGGCGAAGGCGGCAAGGCCCGCCCAGAACGCGGGCGCGTCGCCGGCCACCGCGGCGTCGATCGCGCGCTGCATGAGCAGGGCGTACGCGACGGCGATCAGCGCGGTGGCGCAGCGCGAGGCCGTGAGCAGCCACAGGCCCCGCAGGTTCTTGCCGCAGACGGAGACGACCCAGGAGAAGGACCTCATCGCGCGAGCACCCGCCTCTTGAGGCGTCCCGCGGCGGCGCGGGAGCGGTTGAGGGCGCAGCGCACCGGGAAGGCCACGTGCCAGGCGCGCGCGTAGGCGAGCCAGGCCGGCGAGCGCGGGTCGCAGTGGCGCTCGCCGCGCCAGAACTCGTCGAGCACGCCGATGACCTGCGCTTCGTTTACGTACTCGTACTGGACGCAGTTGTCACCGAGGATGCGGTAGCCGTCCTTCTCGACGTCGATCACGCGGTGCAGGACATAGGCGTCGCCGCGGCGATAAAGGGCCACGTCGAGGGGCCGAAGGCGGCCCCGCGCCGGGCGCACGACGATGGTCTCGCGGCGGTCGCGCAGCATGGGCCACATGCTCACGCCGGCCGTGGTGGAGACCCACACGCCGTCGCAGGCCAGGATGTCTTCTATGCGAGAGGCGCCGGGGCGGGACATGGCTACTCCGCCGGGACGTCGTTGTCGGGGGCGGCCGAGGTCAGGCCGTTGCCGGGGGTGGCGGGGGTGGTGCCGGAGTTGGTGTCGCGGCCGGTGTCGGCGCCGGCGCCGCCGGCGTTAGACGTGCCGTTTTGGGCGCTGTCACCGGGGTTCGCCGGCTCGACGGCCTCGGCATCGACGTCGTTGTCGATGGAACGGGTCGCCGTCGAGGAATCGGCCGAGGTAGAGCGGGTCGTTTCCGTTGCCGTCGAGGTCGCGGGCGCAGCGCCCTCCCCCGCCGCGACGCCGTTGGCAGATGCGGCATCGCCGGCCGCAGCCGCGCCGTCGCCGTCGACCTTCTCCGCGGCGCTCGTCGAGCCGCCGACCGCCTGCCCGGTCTTCTCGCCGCCCGCGCCGCCAGCGGATCGCCCGCACAAGACGACGGCGACCGCGATAAGCACGACCACGACGACACCCGCCGCGACCGCCGCCCAGACGGCGCGGCTCCCCCGCGCGCGCCCGCCGTGCTCCTTTGTGAAATGCCTGCCCGTCATCGCTTCCTGCCTTTCTCGGCAAGGACCAAAAACTCTGTCCTCACGCGGCCCGCGCTCGTGAACGTCTTGACCGCCAGGCGATACGCGTAGACGCCGGGCAAAAGCCAAGGGGCCCTCTTGAGCACAGGATAGCCCTGCTCAAGGACCTCGCGCGCCGGAAACGCGCGCCGCAGCAGGTAGCGGGCGCGCGAGCCCTTCTCGCCGTTTCTCGCCGCGTCTTGGGCCAGCTGGTTGCGCACGCTGTTGGCAACCGTGCCGTAGGTGCCGCTGCCCAGCATGTAGGCCAGCATCCGCGCGTCCTGGGCGAGAAGGGCGTCCGCCTTGCCCGCCAGCGCGTGGCCGCAGGCGTCGGCGCCCACGACGTTGGCCGCAACGCGCCGCAGGTCGGCCTCGAAGCCGAGCATCCCCAGCTTGGCCAGCTCGGCGTCCAGGTAGGCGCGGTCCATCGAGCCGCCCCAAGCCTGCAGCAACACCCATTGGTCGGCAATACCGCGCACGCCGTGGCCGGAGTGGGAGAAGTGCTTGAACATGTGCGCGATGTGGAAGAGGTAGGCGTCCTCGCGGCTAAAGGCGCGCGAGAGGCCCGGCGCGCCGGTGTCCTTGACGGCGCGGGCCCAGGGGTCGCGGTAGTACTCCCACCAGTCGACCTCGGGGTTTGCCAGGCCGCGGTGCATCTCGAAGTTGAGGAAGGGCGCCTTTTGGTAGCAGTCGTGGTTGCCCGCGCCAAAGTACGCCGCCGTAAAACCGGCGGCTTCCATAATGGATCGCAGGTCACGGGCGTCGTCGTCCGTCGCGGCGGCAACCGAGCCGTCCGCGGACACGCGGCCAAAGAGGATGTCGTTGTCGCACATCCAGCGCATCTCGGGCCGCGGGTAGCAGCGAGAAGTGACGACGCCCTTGAGCGGCAGGTGCGTAAGCCCGGCCGCGTCCATGGCGGAGAAGATCGCCTCGCGCTCCATGTCAAAGACGGCGTGGCGCATGAGGTTGCGGTCGACCTCGGCCTGCCAGCGGCGGCGCTCGCCGGCATCCGCGCCCGGCGCCGTCGCGACCGCAAACGCGCAGGTGGTCGCCACCGAGTTGCGCGACGCCAGCTTGAACACCGCGTCCCACGAGGCCCCCGCGGGCAACGCCGCCGGCGCCTGGCCGCGCAGCGCGCAGGACATGAGGTGCACGAGGTAGAGGGCGTTGGGGGACAAGGAAGTCTCCACGCCGCTAGCCCTCAACGATTCCCAGGTCACGCAGGCGGGCAATAAAGCCCTCGACATCCGCAAGCGCCTCTTCGCGCTCGGCACCGAACTTCTCGGCTATGCGATCGGCAATCTGGTTTTGATCTAGGCCCTCGGCAATCCCCCGCCAGACGACGGCGCCCGTCGCGTTGAGCTTAATCATGCCGCGGAAGCTCTTGCTGGCCTCGCCGACCGCCACCGCGACGGCCTGGCCGGCAACATCACGAATGACGAAACCTGGCTTGATGTTCACTTTGCCTCCTCGGCAGATGTCTCAAGATTGTGCCCCGTCATGGCCTCAAAGCTGGCCTTGACCGCGGACCTACCCATCGTACAGGAAAGGTCAAAAAGCGGCACCTCGCGCAGGAGCACGTCGAGAAAATCAAGGGTGAGCGCGGCAGATTGCGGGTCGGTAGGCATATACACCTGACCGAGCGCCCGCGTAAGGGCCTCGCCCGGATCGAGGAGACGGCATGCATCAACATCCCCGCGACGCACAAAACAGAGGCCCGCGAGTGGGGCGGAGGCATTCGACTGCCACCCCTCTTTGCCACCCCAAGGTGTGCCGCAGGCAATAACGACGGGTTTATCCATGACAGAACCGCTCAGCCTTAGGATGGGCTTGTCTCCGTTGATTACCTTAACGCGAGGCCCAAACACATCCTTCCACAGGCGGATATGGGTCGACTTGCCCGTTCCGCTGGGGGCCGCAAACGCGTAGGCCAGGCCGTCGTACTCGATAACGGCCATGTGCGCCACAAAGCGGCCGTGCCTGGGGCCAATCTCTGCGATTTGGCGGCACAGTGCTAGGTTGGCGAGATAGGCGTCGGAATAGTTAGGCCGATCCGCCATTGTACGCTCCGCCTTAACAAGGGCAGGCGTGACTGTGATGGGTATGGCCTGTGGGAACGCCGCGGGGGCAAGGTAATCCGTCGGGACGGTCCCCTCGGCGATGCCGCTCGTCTCAAACGCCATCCCAGCAAGTTGTAGGTGCATTTTCGAGCCAATCGACTGGCGTACAGAAAAATCCCCCGTCCGCAGGAACGGGGGGCAATGGCGCTAGCTTAGGTCGCCATAAAGGTTGGGCATATCCAAGATGGCAGCAACGTCGCCGGGGGGGCGGCTCCAATCGCCCCCCTGCAAGGAAATGCCACATGAATCGTTATTTGGAGCCTCTCTCCTTCGACTAACCTTTAACATCGTTATCGGGGATTCCCGTACCGGTACCGCCAGACGTGACAATAACGTCCTGGCCGCAATCAATCACTTCAAGCTCAGGCTTTTCGTAACCCATCGTTTTCTCCATTCGTAAATGTAGGCTAGCCGATTATACCCTTTGCATAGTCGACGTCCGAGGCAGACGAGAGGCCGCCCGAGGCTATCTGCTGCGCGGCCGCAGTCACGGTGCCGGACCTGTCGGCGCCCTCGTCGACGGTGACCGGGGTCCCGTCGGCCGTCGTGTAGGAGACCTTGCCGCGCACCGACCTCTCGACCCCGAAGTCGGCGCGGCCGACGCCCGCGAAGACGACGTTCGCCGAGGCGGTCGAGCCGCCGCCCAGCCAGTAGCTCTTGGCCTGCTGGTCGCCCTCGCCGCCCGTGGTGGAGTTCTTCCAGTGCCAGCCCATCCAGGTACGCGTGCAGCCGGAGGGGTACGTGAACTGGTAACAGAACCTGAGGGAGGACTTGTCGGAGCCCTCCCCGTCGTCGCGCAGCGAGCAGCCGCGGAACGAGATCAGCTCCGACACCGGCACGAAGCGGGCGTAGGCCCAGCCGGTCGTAGCGGTGTGGGCCGTCGTGCACGCCGCGTCGGCGTACCAGCCGGCGAAGGCGTATCCGTCCTTGGTGGGATGGGTCCACGAGGCCGAGGAGGAGCCGGTCTTATATAGGGAAACGTCGTACAGATAATTCGCCGTGGCCTCGTAAACCGCCGTCCAAGTGGAGTCTGACGAAGAGGTGACAACAGAAGAAACGGTCACCGGCACAGTTCTTCCATCAACGGACCACGCGCGCTGATTGAGTTGATCTGCGACGATAGCGTTTTGAATACCGCAAATAGCGGGGGGATACGTAGCGTTGGTCGCCTCCACAGTAAACCCCGGCTCATAGGCATCAATGTGCGCCTGCACGCTCGCCACATAAGAACTCGCCCACTCGGCGGCCTTGCCATTGCGCACGAAGTAGTTGTTGCTAAGGTCCGTTGAGCGGTACGCATAGCCGTCTGCCTGGTAGTTGGACGCGTGGTCGCTGTGGGCGATGGCCATGAGCTCGTCGGTCAAGCCAAAGTAGATGTGGCGTTGATCGAAGTCGCCGTACCAGTTGTCGCTGGTATCGTCCCAGGTCAGGTCCATCTGGCACCACTTGCCGTCGATCTTGACGGCGTTCCAGGTGTGGCCGTTGCCGGTCACGCGGCCGTTGGCGATGCCGGCGGCGTCAAGGAGCTTGGCGTAGATGCGTTGGTAGCTCTCACAGGTGCCCTTCGCGCGGGTAAGGCCGCTTTCGGCCGAGCAGTAGTTCAAACTGTAGTCGTACTCCAGCTGGTCGAGCGTCCAGTCGTGCAGCCACAGGGCCATCGCGTACTCGGAGCCGTCCGTGGCGGCCTTGGCCTGTGCGACAGCAGCCGAGACGATCGCGCCCACCGACGGCCGCGCCGCGTCGCTCACCGTGACCTCGGCAAGCGTGCGCAAGTAGGTGACGTTGTTCGCGGTGTCCATGAAGTAGAAGTAGATGTTGTACGTACCGCTGGCAGTGAAATCGAAGGTGAAGTCGTAGCCGTCTCCGATAGCGTAGTAGCTTTCCCAAGCACTGCGCGTGGGGTCGCAGACGCTCTCTTGGCTGCCGTTATCCCAGTAGGTGGGCACGTCCATGCGCGCCTTGGCCGCGGAGCTGCCGCCCGTCTGGGTCACGTGAAAGGTCGTGGACTCCCCCGCCGTCGCGACATCGTCCCATTCGACCTTGAAGGTAACGCTGCCCGAGGTGGCCGTCGCGGAGTGCGCGTAGGTCTTCTCGGTGCTTGAATCGCCAGAGTCAGAGGCCGAGTCACCGGTGTCGCTCGTCTGGGCAACAGCTGCGGCGTCTACCCGCGTCTCGTTGAGCCGCAACTGCTCGGCAACCGCCGAGGCCGGGCACGCGGCGACAAGCATCGTCAGCGCGGTCGTGAGCGAGACGATCACGTTAGTCGTTCTCTTCATGGTTGCATCCCTGCGTCCGTCGAGGCCGCTTTACAGCTGGCCTTCAGCTATCTCAAGGGCACCATTATACTTGTCACCCCTCCCGCGAACACCCACAACCCGCTAAACGTCGGCGATTTGCGGCGCGGGCGTTTGCTTATTTGTGGGGCAAGCGTCATCGTCCACCCACAGCGTAAGCCCAAGCGCCGAGGCCACGCGAAGAAACCCCGCGAGGCCTATGTTCTCGTTCTCCCCCTGTTCAAATGCGAAGAGGGTTCTTGGGCTGACCTTGGCGATGTGCGCGAGCCGGGCGCGGGAGATACCCTGGTCCTCGCGCACCCTGCGGACGATACTGCCCGCCTGGATACTTGGCGGTGGCACCTGGGGAGGTTTTCTGCGGCGCAGGTGGCACTACGGGGGCTTGTCTGTACATAAAACCCCTTGTAATGCCGCGATTGGCGCAGAAAAGCCCCCAAAGTGCCGCCGCCAGCGCCCAAGGCCCGCTAGAATCAATCCGGCGATGTAGGACACGAAGGAGGGCATGATGGACATGGACGACATTCTCATCAGCGTCGTTGTGCCGGTTTACAACACGCCCCTCCCGCTGCTCGGCGCCTGCATCAGGTCGGTCCTGACGCAGTCCCACAACAAGCTCGAGCTTATCCTGGTCGATGACGGCAGCACGCAGGACGTGGCCGATTTTCTCGACAAAGCCGCCCGGCTAGATTCGCGGGTCCGCGCCTTCCACCAGGCGAACGCCGGGGTCAGCGCCGCGCGCAACTTGGGGCTGAGAAGGGCCACCGGCGCCTACGTCACGTTTGTCGACGCCGACGACGCCATCGCGAAAGGCTGGCTAAAAACGGCCCTGACGGCCGCGGTCGCCAACGATGCCGACGTCGTCGCCGGGCAGGTAGCGGTCGTCGACGCCGTGCCAAGCGAGCAATCGCCCGCAGAGAAACCCAAGGTCACCGCACTTGACGAGTCCGACCTGTGGAGGCTCCAGCTGGGATTCCTGTATACCAACACCCCCATGGGCAAGGCCTACGCCAGCTACGTCGCGGGCTGGCCCTGCAAGCTCATCAAGGCGAGCTGCCTGCGCGGGCTCGAGTACCCCGTGGGCATCAGCCTAAGCGAAGACCAGGTGTTCAACCACTTCCTGCTGCGTCGCGCCAAAACGTATTTGCTGGTAGAGGCGCTCTCGTACTTCTATGTCCAAAACCCCGCCTCGGTCTCTCATTCCTACCACGCCGACGCCTTTCGCACGATGATGGACGCCATGTCGATGGTTAAAGAATGTATCTACGATCACGAAGAGAACCAGCAGGCCTTCTATTTCAAAGTCCTTGCCGAGGCGTGCACCGCGTTTGAGTTCACGGCGTTTTCTGACCAGCATAGGCTTGGCTTTCGCGAGAAGGTCGCGTGCCTGCGCCGCGCAGGCGGCGACGCCCTTCTCGCCGACTCTTTGGAGAGGCTAGACATAGGAGCCATCCCCTCAAAGCCGTGGCGCCTAAAGGCGTTTCTTGTGAAGCACAAGCTGTTTGCGCTTTACGTCCTTGTAAAAGACGCGACCGACCTCACGCCGCTGAACCAGATGGGGGACCTGCGCTCTACCTGCGGGCCAGGCCGGTGAGCCTTTCTTTCCAGGCGATGACGCCGTCGCGCAGGCACTCGCGATAGGTGAAGCCGAGCTTCTCGCAAAGATAGGTCGGCCACTTCCAGTTGTTGTAGGCCAGCTGCGAGATCGCCTGGCCAAGGACGATCCCCATGGCGCCCATCCCAAAGACGGCGCACAGAAGCCAGGCGAGGCCCGTGCCCGCCACGGCCGCCGCGGTATAGCCCCACAGGTAGGGAATCTCGTTCATGCCCACGATGTAGCAGCAAAAAATGGAGTGCTGCTTGAGCAGGCCAAGATAGAGCAGCATCACGACGAAAAGCGGGAAATCGACCGTGAGGCCCGGCTTGATCAGGGGCAGGAGGGGCAAAAACACCACGCACACGCCAACAGCGCCAAGGATATGCAACGCCCAATACCCGACGATTCCGGTACAGACGTAGCCGCGCTGGGTTCTTGTGTCGCCCTCCGCGTAGGCCGACTGCGCAGCAGGGAAAAACGAGTCTGGGTAGGCGACGGCAAAGCTGGCAACGGCGTTGGCGAACTGCAGGAGAACCGAGTAGGTGCCCGTCTCGGATAGGCCAAGGAATAGCGAGCTTAGGATGCTCATGGCCTGCGTCGATGCGTAGAGGGCGAACTGCACAAAGCCGTCGCGCCAGGCGACGTGGAAAATGGTTTGGAAGACGTCCTTGATCGCAGAGGCCTCGACGGGCAGGGTGTCCGACCTTCTCCCCTCCTCGATGTCCCTATGTTTTCGCAGGGCCAGCACGGCCATGACGCGAAAGAGCACGCTGTTCACCAGGTAACCTACCGCGGCGCCAAAAAGGCCAAGCCCGGCGACCAGCAGCGCCGCGCTCACGGCGAGCTGGGCCACCTTGGACGCTACCAGTGCTTTCTTCTCGCCGGCGATGTCGCCGTAACCCCTTAGGACGGTCGTCGACCACAGGAAGTAGAGATTGAGGAAGACAGCGACGCAGAAGAGGGGCCACGAGCCCCAGACAACCGCCGGGTCCATCCCCTGGGTCACGAAGGCCACGTAGACGGAGCCGAGCGTGGCGAGAAGGACGGTGACCACAAGGGCGATGAGCGCGTAGACGACCTTGGACGCCTTGATGAGCGTGTTGAGAAGATGCCAGTCAATGCCCTCCTCGACGCGGGCGGTGTCGCAGCCCTTGACGGACAGTCGGCGCGCGCCGCTCACGACGTAGACGATGTTTCGCGCGAACGTGGGGTTGAAGCCAAACTCGAACATCTGGGCGAAATTCGAAACCGCCAGGTAGACGTACCAAAGCCCGAGCTCTTCGCTCGACAGGTAGCGCATGAGCAGGGGCAGGAGCACAAAGCCGCTCGACATGATAACGAGCGTGCCCGCGTAGTTCCAAATGACATCTGTCTTGCGCGTCTTAATGCTGGCCATGTGTTAGCGCACCAATCTGGCGGTGTCGATAGCGACGGTGAGGTCGAAGGCCCATGGGTTCCCGGCAGCGTGGCACTTGCGACAAACAACCAAGCGGCGAGAGAGGCCATGGGCCAGGTCTTTCATCTTACACCGGAGGCGCGAGAGGCGCTGAGGGGGCCGCCGGGGCGAGCGTTGTCACGAAACGGGGCCCGGGCGCTAGCCCGGGGCCGATAACGATGCCGAGAAGCGCATGGCTCGCCCCGCCTTAGGGACATACCCAATGCGAAAGGATGCCGAGCGTGTCCGCCCTAGCAACAAAATCGACAGACTTTCTTCCAGACGCCATTCACGCGATCAGGCCAATTGCATGCAAAGAACACGCAGGTACAGAGCGTATAAACGTAACCGAAACTCACGTCATGGGCCTCAAGATCATGCAGCGCGAGTAAGTCGACTTCCAGCGCCGCCCGAGCAAGGTCCTCGGTCGGCTCCCAGTAAGCGCAATTCTCGGAAGCAGTACCCTCCAACAAATGCTGCGTCTTAGACGCGTGCATCGCGATAATCTGCGCCCACTGTAAAGCATTGAGCTTCTTGATATCGTCCAGTCCATTCCCACGCCGAGAGACTCGATCCTTATAGCTCGTGCAACCGCCATCCCCGGTCACTGCAATCCGTTCATCAACGAACCCCTGGTCACCGAGCCCCTCAAAATCTCGATAGGCCTCGATAGATGGGTAGTTCACAAGCAAAAGGCCATTATCAGTGCTGTCGCAAAGCGCCTCTTGATATCGACGCAGCGCATCTAGGTCGCAGCGATTGTCCTGCGGATCGAAATCAAAGATTAGTACGATATCGGTGAAGTCTCCGTCAAGAAACCTACGTTTCTCGGGGTCGTCGGCAAAGAGCTCACGCAAAGCATCGACCAGGTCAACGTCGCCTGCGCCGCCGCAACAATCCAAGTACTTAAACAACTGGTATATAACAGTCTCGAAGGAGACAATGCGGTAATCGTCCGCGATTCCAAACCTTAGGAGCAGGCTTTCCATGAAAACCCGCTCGCGCTTCTCGCCCTCTACCAGCAGCAGGATTGACTTTACCCGAGCGTCACTTGTGCTCATAGGAACTCGCCGGCCCGATAGAGCTTCTCGACATTGTTGCCCAGGCGCAGCTCGCGGTCGGTCGAATCGGCAAACGTGGTGACCACCTTTCCCGTATCTATGTCCTTGATCAGAAAAACGCAGTCGGGACGCATCGTGCCGTTCTTGACCAGTGAGGTGTTGTGCGTGGCGCATAAGGTCTGGCACTCCTCCTTTTGGGAGAAGTACATAAGGAGTTTCTCGGCCATCTGGAAGTGGCAGTACGCGTCGAACTCGTCCAGGAAGACAAAGGTGGCGGGGCTTGATAGCTCAAACTCGGAGAAAAACGCGAGCAGGGTCCTTGTGCCGCTGGAACAACCTTCGATAAACGGAACGCAACTCACCGAGTGCTCGAAGTACAATGCGCGCGAGCCATCGGGTTCTTTGAGCGTGACGACCTTTTCTGGGATACCAAACTCGTGCAGGAAATCGGATAGCTGGTCGACCTTATTTTCCTTGATGATTCGCGCGGCAATGGCGGGCGCGAGGACGCGAGCATCATTGGCCTCGTCGAGCTTGACGAGGCGCATGCCAGAGACAAAACGCCTGAGTTGCGCGAGACAACCCAGCTTCTCTGTTGGCGTGTTGCCGGTAATGAAGGCGATGAGACTCAGGGCAGGATCCTTGAACTCGAGGTTCGTGGAATCAGCGCCAATGACAGAGAGGTTGTCTACCTTAAAAATGCCCCTTGCGTTGTCGAAGTCGTAAAGAAGGTCACCGTTGATCGAGAGCCTCTCGCTTACAAGTTCACGGGGCGCGGACTTCTCATACGCAATGGCGACCTCATCCGAACCGAACTGGAAACGATACTCGAAGGATGCCAAGCCCCTCCCACTATCCGCGTTAAGAAAGAGAGTCGAGTCTAAAACGCCCGCGGGGACATTAGCCGCTGGAAAAATTGTGACAATATCCAGCAGGGCCAGCCCAAAGTTCGACTTGCCCGAGGCGTTGCGGCCCATAAGAAGCGCATTCGAAATAAGCCCCTGTTCGGAGATATTGTTTAAACCAAATTGATAGTCTCTGGTGGGAACAAATGAGATGGACGTCTCGGTCGCGAAATTACGCATTCCCTTGACACTGAAGCTCTTGAGCATTGGAAACTCCTTATCATCCCTCACTTCCGTAATTATTTTACGGCAGTACCGCCGTAATCGCAAGGCATGGCGCGGGGACGCGTCGCAGAGGGCCGCCGGGGGCGTTGTCACGAAAAAGGCCCCGGGATAGCCCGGAGCCTCTTAGTACAACGTTGTAGTACGCGCTGCGGCGCCGCTACTCCCCTACCCGGGCGCGAATCAGCCCCAGGGCTCGGTCGCAGTTGGCAAGCGCCTCCTCCTTCGACGCCCCGCGCGCCACCACCGAGGCAAAGCGACCGCAGTTGTCCACGGCCTCGCCGTAGCGCTCGCCCACAAAGCCGTGGTTCTCCACGCGAATCACGCCCGGCGCCGACGCGGCGGCGTCCAGACCGTCCAAACCCAGGAACACGCCCTCGCGCGACGGCATGAACCTCGAGGCAAAGTACTCGCCGGTGTCGCGATAGTCCCAATCCGCCAGCTTCTCTCCAAGAGCGAGCCTGATCATGCACTCGGTCATATCGATGCCCGTGACGGAGCCCCCAATGAGGTACGAGGTGATCCACTCCGCGCCCAGGCGCGCGCCCAGCTCGACCATCTTGGGGCCATCGGGCGTCAGCTTGATCTCGACGTGGGCGGCGCTGTTCACCAGCCCCACCGCAAGCACGGCCGCGCGGGCAAGAGCCGAGATGGCCTCTCGCTCCACGGCGCCCAGGCTCGTGGGCTGGCAGTGCCCCACCTCAAAGAAGTGCGGCGCGCCCGAGGTAAGCTTATCGGTCACCTGCAGCACATGGGGCACGCCGTCGGCCACGATGACCTCAACGCTCACCTCTGGCCCGGTCATGCACTCCTCGATCATGACATCGCCCGAGACGCCGGCCGCAGACGCCGCGGCAAGGGCATCGGCCAGCTCCTCGCGCGACCGCACAAGCCCGACGCCGCGCCCGCCTGCGTTGTCCGTGGGCTTGACGATAAGCGGATAAGGAATCTGCGGCTCGAAGCCCTCAAGCTCGCCCTTCCCGGCGACGGCGTAGGCCGGGTGGGCAACGCCTTCCCGGGCAAAGCACTCGATCATGCGCACCTTATCGGTCGCGTTGAGCGCCGTTTGGACCGAGAGACCCGGCAGCCCAAGCGCCTCGCAAAGCCTGGCTGCGGTGACCACCGGCGTGTCGCACGTGCCACAGGCGATGGCGTCGGGCCCAAAACGCCTGGCAACCTTAAGCATCGCGTCGTAGTCGCGGATCGACTCTTGAAAAAACTCGTCGGCAAGGGCGGCCGCAGGGGCATCGGGCCTGATGTCAGCCACGCCCACATAAAGCCCCATGGACTTTGCCCGCTCCACGACCGGCTTCTGGAACACCGGCCCTCCAAGCAGCAACAACCTTTTCATCCCTTTGCCTCCAGGCGTCCAACATCTCGTACCAGCCAAAACCGCGCGGGGCCCTCTCGCAAACAGCCACGCGCCTTGCCCACTATAGTCCCCCGCCGCCCGCAACGCATGTTCAAAAACTCAGCAATTTGCTCTATATTGAACAGAGCAAAACCTCAGCCGAGAAGAACCTCATCCCGCCCGGCCCGCGAAAGGAACCGCGATGCCCCTCTCCAAAAACGAGTTCAGCGTCATGACGGCCTTGCTTGACGGAAGCTGCTCCAGCCAGCGCCAGGTGGCGCAACGCTGCGGCCTGTCGCTTGGCCTTGTCAACGAGGTCTACAACGCCCTTCTCGCCGCCGGGCTCGTCAAGGGGTTTACGGTGACCGACCAGGGCATGAAGCGCCTCGCGCCCTACCAGGTCAAAAATGCCGTGATTCTTGCCGCCGGCCTTTCCAGCAGGCTCGCGCCCATCTCGTACGACCGCCCCAAGGGCGCCCTGCGCGTACGCGGAGAGGTGCTCATCGAGCGCCAGATCAGGCAGCTCCAAGAGGCCGGCATTGACCAGATCGCCGTGGTGGTGGGCTACAAGAAGGATGAGTACTTCTACCTTGAGGACAAGTTTGGCGTGCGGCTGATCTCGAACCCCCAGTACATGGAGCGCAACAACCACTCGTCGATATGGGCCGCGCGGGAGCTTCTTGGCAATTCCTATATCTGCGTCTCGGACGCCTATTTTTGCGAGAACCCCTTTAGCCGGTTCGAATACCGCGCCTATGCTGACACCGCCTGGCTCGAGGCGGCGCCCGACGAGTATTACGTGCAGACAAAGGGCAAGGACCAGCGCATCGTGGCTGTGGGGCGCGGCGGCAAGGCCGGCTGGGCCATGGTGGGCCAC
>CAVDXJ010000008.1:0-13992 GCA_963612765.1 Oscillospiraceae bacterium | reverse complement strand
TTTGTGGTGACCTGCATCTCGGGCCTGGTCTACGCCGTGGTGGTTGCATTCTTTATCCAGCGCAACCCCGCCCTCATCGCGGTCATGGCCCCTGTTGTGGCTGCCACCGGAGTCATCAACGGCATCATTGTCCAGGCTCTTTTCATCCCCATCAAGAAGGCCCTCAAGCTCAACGACTAACCCGCGCATCCCAATTACTAACTGAGAAACCCACACAGAAAGGCACCTCCCATGGACCAGAGCAACGCCCGCACCGTCACCGCCAAGGCCAACAACACCGGAATCCTGGACGTCAAGTCCCTCGTTCTTCTCGCCATCCTGCTTGCCGCCGGCTTCATCCTTAACATGACGCTGGGCAACGCGCTTGCCATCGTGGGCATCAAGCCGCAGTTCATCATCGCGGCCTACGCCCTGGCCATCATCTTGACCCGCGCGAGCTTTGTCCAGGGAGCGATCTTTGCTGTCATGGCCGCCTGCGTGGCCCAGCTCACGACCTCGATTCCCGGCCTCAACTTCGTGACCGAGATGGCCGGCGCCCTGGTCATGGTCGCCCTGGTCAAGGCCAACCTTGGCGGCGAGAAGATCAACCCCCTGATTGCCACCTTCGTGACCACGCTGCTCTCGGGTGCCCTGTTTGCCGTCATTGGCACCCTGATCATGGGGGGCGCCCTGGGAACCGCGCTGGTCAAGGTCCCGCTGGTCCTGGGCACGGCGGTCTTCAACGCCGTGGTGGTCCAGGCCCTCTCGATCCCTCTCACCAAGGTCCTGAACAAATAGGAAACATAAGACCCCTAAGATAAAGTGCGCTGGCCGCCACACGCGACCAGCGCACTTCCCCGTGGAGGCCCATGAGTTAGGACCCGCCCCGCCCGGGCCGCCCAAGCACCGCAACAGAGAGGCTCTTATGAGCGAAACCACCCCCATCATCGAGCTCCGCGACGTCTCGTTTGCCTACAGCAGCGAGGCCAAGCCCGCGCTAAACCACGTGTCGCTGTCCATCGCGCCCGGCGAGTTCGTGGGCGTCATTGGATCGGCCGGCTCGGGCAAATCGACCCTGACGTCACTCATGAGCGGCGCCATCCCGCACCACTACACGGGCCAACTCTTTGGCGCCGTGCTGGTGGACGGCCACGATACCTGCGAGATTAGCCTCACCGACATCTCGCGAACCGTGGGCAGCGTCCTGCAGGATATCGATGCCCAGATGGTCGCGCCCATCGTGGAGGACGAGTTGCTGTTTGGCCTTGAGAACTACGGCGTGCCGCACGACCAGATTGAGGACCGCATCGCCCAGACGCTGGCTACTGTTGGCATCTCTGACCTGCGCCACCGCGAGATCGCCACACTTTCTGGCGGCCAGAAGCAAAAGGTGGCCATCGCGGCGATCCTAGCGCTGGCCCCGCGCGTCCTGGTGCTGGACGAGCCCACCGCGGCCCTGGACCCGGCCAGCTCAAAGCTGGTATACGAGACGCTTCGCCAGGTCAACCGCCAGGCGGGCATCACCGTGGTGGTCGTCGAGCAAAAGGTGGCCCTGCAGTGCGAGTACTGCGACCGCATCCTGATCATGAGCAACAAGCAGCTGGCCTTTGACGGCGAGCCGCACGAGGTCTTCTCCCACGCCGCCGAGCTGCGCGAGATGGGCATCGACAGCCCCCGTGTGGCCCGAATGGCCAACAGCCTGGTCGCCGCCGGACTTCTCCCCGCCGCTGGCCGCCCCTGCCTAAACGTGGGCGAGGCAAAAGAGCTGGTAGCGGGCCTGATTGCCGAGAGGGGCACAGGGGGCGTGGGAGCCACCGGAGCCGTCGCCCGCACGGCCGCTCCCGCCACGTCGCGCCACAAGCCCGCCGGCCCCGCCGCGGCCGCGACCGGCCACGAGCCCGTAATCGAGCTCACCGACGTCACCTTTAGCTACGGCCCGGGCGCCGCCAGCGTGAACGACCTCAACATGAAGGTCTACCCCGGCGAGCTGGTGGGCGTCATCGGCCAGAACGGCGCCGGTAAGACGACCCTCACGAAGCTGTTGAACGGCCTTTTGCGCCCCAGCAAGGGCAGCGTCTACATCGCCGGCATGAACACGCGCGAGGTTCCTACCAGCAAGATCGCGGCCAAATGTGCCACCTTGTTCCAGAACCCCGATCGCCAGATCTGCAAAGAGACCGTGCTGGACGAGATTGCCTTTGGCCTGGAGCTCCACGGTACCCCCGCCGAGGAGGCCCGCCGCCGTGCCGCCGCCGCGGCCGAACGCTTTGGCCTGGACCCCAACTCGTCGCCCTTCTCGCTTTCGCGCGGCAAGCGCCAGCTGGTGGCCTTGGCCTCCGTCGTGGTACTAAACCCGCAGGTAGTTCTGCTCGACGAACCCACGAGCGGCCTTGACTACCGCGAGTGCATGACCGTCATGGAGACCGTGCGCGAGATGGCCGAGAGGGGCTGCGCCGTCGTGATGGTCTGCCACGACATGGAGGTTGTCTCGGACTTCGCGCAGCGCCTGGTGGTCATGGCCGGCGGCCGCATCCTGGCGCAGGGCCCCGCCGCAGACGTCTTTGCCAACGACGACCTGATGGCCGCCGCCTACGTGGCCCCGCCGCAGGTCATCGCCCTGACCCGCGAGCTGTCGCGCGACGTCTCGCCCGCTTTCGACAAGATTTCCGAGGTCGGCGACCTCGTTGACGTCATTAAGGAGATGGTGGCCCGTGACTAACGTCATCGACTACGTGGCCGGCGACTCGCTGCTGCACCGTTTGAACCCCGTGACCAAGCTCGCGCTGGCCGCAGGCATCATCCTGGCCACCTTCCTGGGCGACACGTACGTGCTGCTCATTGGGCTTCTCGCCGCGACCTTTGCGCTGGGGGCCTACGCCAAGTCGACGGCCGGGCTTGTCTCGCTGGCAAAGCTCATGGTGCCGCTGGCCGTGGTGATGCTCGTGCTGCAGACGGTCTTTATCCGCACCGGCGACCCGGTGTTTGCCTGGGTCACCACCGACGGCTTGATCACCGGCAGCAAGGCCAGCCTGCGCCTGCTTGGCGTAGCGTTGCCGCTTATCTTGATGCTTACCGTGACGCAGTTGGGAGACCTGGCAAACGCTGTGGTCGAGGTCCTGCACGTGCCCTACCGCTACGCCTTCACCTTCACCACCGCGCTGCGCTTCGTCCCCGTCTTTAGCCAAGAGATGAACGCCATCATGGAGGCCCAGACGGCCCGCGGCATCGAGTACGACACCAAGAACCCCATCAAGAAGGTCCAGCTCATGCTGCCGCTGTGTATCCCTTTGCTGGTGAGCTCGGTCGCCAAGACCGACGCGACGGCCCTGGCCGCCGAGCAGCGCGGCTTCTACCTGCGCACGCGCGAGAGCAGCTACAAGCGCTATCCCCTGCTGCCCCGCGACTTCGCCGTGCTGGCGGCAAGCGTGGCCCTTATCGTTTTGGGCGTTTTGTTCTAGGTTTCTTAGGAGAAGTTCCCTTTGAGCCCGCAGGCTTTCGAGCCACGGGCTTTTTCTTTGCCGAGACGGTCTTCTTGGGGGCCGCCGGGGCCTTCTTGCCCGCACCGACCTTCCCGCCCGCGCGACCCTTCTCCCCCGCCGGCTTCTTACGCACGCTGTACCCAAAGGTCCCCAGCTGTTTGCCCAGGTCAAAGTACTCGCCGTGGCTGTAGGCGGTAAGGCCCGCCGCGCCCAGGTCCAGCCGGCCGCGCTCGTCCAGAAGATCCTCGTCCACCTGCACGGCCTCGACGGCCGCCAGGAACATGTGGTGGCTACCCAGCTCCTTGACCTCGACCACGCGGCACTCGATGTTGACCGGGCTCTCGTCGATCACCGGCGCGATGCCTAGCTTGGAGGCCGGCGCCGCCGTAAGCCCGCACTCGGCCCACTTGTCGTAGTCGCGGCCAGACCTCGCGCCGCACCAGTCGCAAACGCGCTGCAGGTCACGGGTAGTGAGATTAACCACAAACTCGCCCGACTCGCGGATGATGTGATAGCTAAAACGCTCGGGCCGCAGCGAGATGTACAGCATGGGCGGGTTGGTGCACACCGTACCCGTCCAGGCCACCGTCACGATGTCCTTCTCGCCGGACTTGTTGGCACAGCTCACCATAACCACGGGCAACGGGTAGACCATGTTACCCGCGCGCCACGTCTGTTTAGCCACGCGCGGTTACCCCAGCCACTTGTTAAGCACCACGGCCAGGCGCCTAAGGTCCAGCGGCTTGGCGATGTGCTCGTTCATGCCCACGGTCTTGGCGGCCTGGACGTCCTCGGCAAAGGCGTTGGCGGTCATGGCCACAATGGGCACCTGGCGGCAATACGCGCGCTTCATCGCGCGGATGGCGCGCGTCGCGTCGTTGCCGTTCATCTTGGGCATCTGGATGTCCATGAAGACGATGTCGTAGAAACCGTCCTTGCAGTTGGCCAGCCTATCGACGGCCGCGGCGCCGTCATAGACGCGCTCGACCTCGATGTTGGTCATCTCCAAGAGCTCCTTGGCGATATCGGAGTTAAGCTCGTTGTCCTCGACGAGAAGAGCGCGCTTGCCCTCGTAGTTGGCCTCGCTAAAATCGTGGACGGGGTTCTCGTCGCCGCGCTTGGCCTCCTCCTCGCCCGTGGTGATGGCGTGGAAGGTGCGCGCCAGGCGCGAGCGAAAGAGCGGCTTGGTGATGAAGGCGTTGGCGCCGGCCTCGCGGGCCTCTTCCTCGACGGCGGTCACGTCGTAGGCCGAGATAATGATGATCGGCACGTCATCGCCCACCTCGGCGCGAATACGGCGGGTCGTCTCGACGCCGTCCATGTTGGGCATCTTCCAGTCCAGGATGCAGGCATAGAAATCGCGGTTGTCCTCGTGGTGGGCCACGGCGCTGTCGACGGCCGCCTGGCCGCTGGTCACGCCCTCGGGGTTCATCCCCAGCTCGTCCAGGATAAGGCAGACCGACTCCAGGCTGTCCTGGTCGTCGTCGGCGACAAGGACGTCCAGATCAACAAAGGCGTCCTCGGCCAGGCGCGGGACCTTCTCGTCCTGAAGCTTAAGGTTGATCTCGACGGTGACGCGGGTGCCGACGCCCTTGGTGGACTCGACGGTCACGTCGCCGCCCATCATACGGGCGATGTTTCGCGAGATGGGCATGCCCAGGCCAGTACCCTGCGCGCTTGCGACCACAGCGTCGTCCTCGCGCGTGAAGGGGTCAAAGACGCAGTCCAAGAAGTCCGCGTCCATGCCAATGCCGTTGTCCTCGAAGACAAAGACGTAGGTTGACACCATCGGGTCGTCGGTCGCGCGCTCGCTCACAGAGAGGCGAATCTTGCCGCCGTCGGGCGTGTACTTGATCGCGTTGCCCATGATGTTGACGAAGATCTGCTGGATGCGCAGGCTGTCGCCCACCACGTTCTCGTGCACAAGCTCGCTGGAGACCACGTAGAACTCGTGCTCGCGGGTCTCCAACTGCTGATGAACCATGACAACCAGGTTGTCCATGAGCTCGGCCAGGTTGAACTCGTCCTCGGTGAGAAGAACCTGGCCCGTCTCGATCTTGCTCATGTCCAGGACCTCGTTGATCAGCGACAGCAGGTGCTTGCTCGAGGTCGAGATCTTGCGCAGGCAGTCGGTCACACGCTCTTCCTCGCCAATGTGGGCGGCGGCCAGCGCGGTCATGCCGATGATGGCGTTCATGGGCGTACGGATATCGTGGGACATCGACGTCAAGAACGACGACTTGGCGTTGTTCGCGCGCTCGCTGGCGATCAGGGCCTCTTGCAGGGCCTTGTTCGAGTCCTTCCTAAGCTTGACCTCCTCGCGCACGTCGCGAAGGGTCACGCTCAAGTAGCCGGGCATGCCCACGGTATTCGCATTAACGTGCAGGTAGCAGCCCACGCCCTCAGAGATCTCCTCGAACTCAAGGTTTTGGCCCTCCAGGGCGGGTTTCCTAAAGTAGTCGAGCCACTTGCGGTCGGCCCAAGGAAACAGCTCGTAGAAGCGGTTGCCCTCAAGGACATCGCGCTCGGCGCCCAAAAGATTGCCCATCGCGTCGTTTGCGTAGGCAAAGGTCCAGTCAACGGGCTCGCCCTGCTCGTCAAGCTCAAGCTTAAGCACGGCAAACGCAATGTCGGAGTGGTCGAACATGGACACCGAGAAATCGGTGCGCAGCTCGCCCGCCTGAGGCGCGCTTGGGGTGTTGTTTGTCACGTTGTCAGACATCGAGTCCTGGGTCATCGCGGGGCTTTCTCCCTTGGCAGCGATTTTTCACAAGCTTTATAATTTTGGAGAATCAGCCCCGTGCAATCAAGTTTTGACACATATACCTACAATATCAACAATACCCGCGACCTGCGGGAACGTTAACCCTAAACCCGCGAGGAGCACCGTGAGGCCCCAGAGGATCCACCTGATATGCGAGTGTCGGGCCGGGCTTGCGGCCGGTCTGGGGCTTCTCGCCGCCGAGTTGGCCCAGGCCGGAGTTGTATACGAGAAGATCGCGCAGGTAGATACGCCCATCGAGTTCGTTGTGGACGAGAAGGGCCCCGTTGCGCCCGAGCCGGGCGACGCGCTGCTCGCACTATGGGACGGTAGCAGGGACATCGATGGGCTTCTCGCCGGCTGGACAGGGACCGGCTGCCCGGCCTACGTCATCTGCCCCGCCAGCGCAGACGCGGCGCGACTATCAGATGCCTGCACCGAGAAGGGCCTGCAGTATTGCGGGGCGCTTCTCGTCCCCAACCTGGGAAAAGCACCGGCGTTGACCCGCTCGCCTCGCATGGGGTTTGCCCGCCGCCAGGTGAGCGAGGCCGCCGACCGACTGCTCTACGCGGCCCGCACGGGCGAGGCCTTCGAGACCCAGACAGCCCGGTTCAGGACCCTGCGGCGCTAGCGGCGCGGCTGCCCCAGAAACGCCGCGACCTCGTCCAGGTTGCTCGCAAAATGCACGTTGGCCAGGCGTTTGTCGGTGCACAGGCCCGTCTCGACGATCCGCTTTAGATGCGCGAGCAAAAGGTCGTAGAACCCGTCCAAGTTATAGAAAACGCACGGCGCGTCCAGGTGGTCCAGGCTCAGCATGCACATAATCTCCGAGACCTCCTCGAGGGTGCCCACGCCGCCGGGGAAAATCACGAAGGCGTCGCCCCGCTCGATCATCTTGGCGCGGCGCTCGGCCATGGTCTTGGTCACGATGAGCTCGCTCACCTCGTCTAGCTGCAGCTCTTCGGCCATGAAGAACTCCGGCTCGACGCCTGTGACGTAGGCGCCGGCCTCCAAGGCAGACGTCGCCAGCTCGCCCATGAGGCCCACGCGCGAACCGCCGTAGACCAAGGAGTTGCCGGACTCGCCGATCCAGCGGCCAAGCTCGCGCACGGCCGGGACGAAATGAGGGTTGTTGCCGTGTCTTGAGGCCAGGTAAACCGTGATGTTCATAGTGGGTGCCCTTCTCGCCGAGCGATCTTAAAACGTGACGTTGCCAAACTCCGAGAGCTTGAGACCCTCGTTGTGCTCCTCGGCCCAGTTGAGGTTCCAGGGGCTGGTGAACAGCAGCAGCTTGCCGCCGCGCATGTCCTCGACGCGGGCCGTGTCTCGTGTGAGGCTGAGCTTGGCCACGTCCACCTCGTCGGGCTTGTTGGTGATCCAGCGAATAAGGTTGTAGGGCAGGCCCTGGCGGTAGACCTCGACGTGGTACTCGCTCTTAAGGCGCTGCTCAAGCACCTCGAACTGCAGCACGCCCACGACGCCCACGATCACCGACTCCATGCCGGCGCCAACCTCGCGGAAGATCTGCACGGCGCCTTCCTGCGCAAGCTCTTCCATGCCCTTGACAAACTGCTTGCGCTTGAGGGTATCTACCTGCGAGATCTTTGCAAAGTGCTCGGGCGCGAAGGTGGGGATCGCAGGGTACTGCACGTGGCGCTTGCCCGCGCACACGGTGTCGCCGATGCTAAAAATGCCCGGGTCGAAGAGGCCCACGATATCGCCCGCATAGGCCTCGTCCACGATGGCGCGGTCGTCGGCCATCATCGAGGTGCCCGTGGCCAGCTTGAGGTTCCTCTCGCCCTGGACATGGTAGGCCGTCATGCCGCGCTCGAACTTGCCCGAGCAGATGCGCACGAAGGCGATGCGGTCGCGGTGGTTCTTGTCCATGTTGGCCTGGATCTTGAAGACAAAGCCGCTGAAGTCGTTGGTCGCGGGGTCCACGGCCTCGTCGGTGAGCTTGTCGGTGTAGGCGCGCGGCGGCGGGGTCAAGCGCAGGAACTCCTTGAGGAAGGGCTCGACGCCAAAATTGGTGAGGGCCGAGCCAAAGAAGACCGGGCTCAGCTTGCCGCAGCTCACGGCGTCGAGGTCAAGCTCGTCGCCCGCGCCGTCCAAAAGCTCGATGTCGTCCATCAAGTTTTTGTGGTTCTCCTCGCCAATGAGGCTCTCTAGCTGGTCGCTTCCCAGCTCGGCCTCGATTTCGCGCACCTTCTTGGTGGCGTTTGCGTGGCCGTCGCCCTCGAAGGCCAGGACGCTGCGGGCCTGGCGGTCAAAGACGCCGCGGAAGTTGCGGCCGGATCCAATAGGCCAGTTCATGGGGTAGGTGCCGATGCCCAGGACGCTCTCGATCTCTTCCATGAGGTCAAAGGGGTCGCGCGCGTCGTGGTCCAGCTTGTTGACAAAGGTGAAGATGGGGATGTGGCGCAGGGTGCAGACCTTAAATAGCTTGATGGTCTGGGCCTCGACGCCCTTGGCGCCGTCGATCACCATGACGGCCGCGTCGGCGGCCATCAGGGTACGGTAGGTGTCCTCAGAAAAGTCCTGGTGTCCAGGGGTGTCCAGAATGTTGATGCAGTGGTCGTCGTAGTTGAACTGCATGACCGAGGACGTGACGGAGATGCCGCGCTCCTTCTCGATGTCCATCCAGTCGCTGACGGCGTGCTTAGAGCTGGCCTTGCCCTTGACCGAGCCGGCCGTCTGGATGCTGCCCGTGTACAACAGGAGCTTCTCGGTCAAAGTGGTCTTGCCGGCGTCGGGGTGCGAGATGATCGCGAAGGTGCGACGCGAGGAGATTTGCTGGGCAATGCTGGCCATATGCGGTGCGTCCTTATCACTGTTAGCTGTTTAACCTTGGGTATTGTAGCGAGAAGCACGGCCGGCCACACGCGGGAGTTGCCGTTTAACGTCTATTCACCGAGAAGTCCTCGCAGGTGGGGGCAACACGTGTCATCATCTGTGGCCATGGAGCCGGGGTACTCTGGAGGAGGGGCTCCTCGAGACAAGGAATACGGGGATGATCACCATCAAGGTCAAGCGCGTGAGCACGTTCAGCATCGTGGCGGCGGCCGTCCTGGGCGCCGTCTGCGTCGCCCTGTTCTACTTTGGGACCTTAGAGTTCCAGGCATACAGAGATGCTTCGAACATTTATGTCGACTGCGAGAAGGCCGTCGAGACCTTAAAGGAAACGTCGGCCTACCTGACCAGCGAGACTAGGCTGGCCGTGTTGACCGGAGACGTGACCTGCGCCAGGGATTACTGCCACGAAGTCGAGGTTTCACAGCAACGCGAGCGGGCACTCGAGACCCTGAGGGAACACTACGAGGGAACGACGACGTTCGAGCGGCTTCAAGACGCGCTCGACCAGTCAAACGAGCTGGTGGTAACCGAGAAATACGCGCTAAGGCTGGCGATGTCGGCAGCGGGCGTGAAGGAGGCCGACCTGCCGGAAAGCCTACGCGCGGTCGAGCTGTCCGAGTCCGACGCGGCCCTTGACGCGGAGGCGCAACATCACCGGGCCGAGGACCTGGTTTCCAACAGCGACTACACCAACGCGGCCGCTCAGATCATCAACACCGTGCGCGAGAGCTCGAACGCCCTTCTCGAGCAAACGCAGAACGTTCAGGGACGTGCCGCGACGATCTTCACCGACACATATAAAAAGTTGGCGTTTATCGTGATTGTTTTCATAGCGATCACGCTTGTGACCTGCGCGATTCTGCGGCACCTAATCGTCGTACCGCTAGAGAGCTACAACAAGTGCATCCGCGAGAACCGCCTTTTCGAGGTGTCCGGCGCAGACGAGCTGCAGGTCTTGGCCCGCACCTACAACGAGGTCTTTGAAGAGAACGAGGAGCGCCAGCAGCTGATTCGCCACCAGGCCGAGCACGACCCGTTGACGGACCTTCTCAACAGGGGCTCGTTTGACCGGCTGTTGGCGCTGTACGAGAAGGACGGGGCCTCGTTCGCGCTGATTTTGATCGATGTCGACACGTTTAAGCAGGTAAACGACGGATTTGGTCACGCCGTGGGCGACAAGATCTTGCGTCGCGTAGCCAGCCTTTTGAAGACGACCTTCCGCAACATCGACCACGTGTGTCGAATCGGCGGCGACGAGTTTGCCGTCGTGATGGTCCAGATGACCAGCGACTTGGCTTATACGATCGCCGAGAAGGTCGATGCCATGAACCAGCAGCTGCTAGCCGGCGAAGACGACCTACCTGGGGTTTCTTTGAGCGTAGGCGTCGCCTTCACCGATCGCGAGAACCCTGGCGAGGACCTGTTTAAGGACGCGGACGCGGCGCTGTACCGCACCAAGGAGAACGGACGCTGCGGGTACTCTTTTTACGGGGCGGACGACGGCGAGGCCTAGGCGAGCAGCAGGCCCTCGAAGATGGCGCGGACGTCGTGAAGGGTCTCGCAGACCGTCACGCGGCGGCGCAGGTCATCGCTTGGTTGCACCAGGTCAGGCACCATGATGGGGACAAAGCCGCCGTCGATGGCTGCCTGGATGCCGGGGAGGCTGTCTTCCAGGACCCAGGCGTTTACGGGGTCGACGTCCAGCGCAGCGGCCGCGCCTAAGAAGATGTCCGGGGCCGGTTTTGAGCGAAAGCCCTGGTCACCGGTCTTTATCGCCTGGAAGTAATCGAAGATTCCCGCGTGCTTAAGGATTGCCGCGACCGAGGGGTACTCCGTCGAAGACGCGACCGCCACCGGGATGTCGTGAGCCGCAAGGGTTACCAGCAGCTCGTCAAGGCCCGGCTTCTTAGGCGCGCCGGATTCAATGAACAGCTGCTCAATGATGGTGTAGTGGTCGTCGAAGGCCTGCTTGACCTCAGGCGCGCGGCCGTAGATGTCGTAGGTAAGCTGCAACGCGCGCTCCCGCGCCGCGCCGGTGAGGGCTTCCTGGAAGCCGTCCTTGAACTCAAGGCCGTTTTGCTCCAGGGCAAGGCGCCACGCGCGGCCCCAAACCGGCTCCGAGTCCACCATCAGCCCATCCATGTCAAAAATAACCGCCTGCGGCAGCGCGTTGATCTTCATCTGATCCCCCATTCCAGCAGTCGAGCATCCAGCCCACCCAGTGTAAGCCACCCATCCAAAATCCCCTGCATTCCATGCTGTCTTCAAGGCGAAAAACGTCATGGAATGCAGGGGATTTTCATATGGGGTCGCAGCGCAATTCGAAGTTCAAAAAAATAATCGCTGGGGACTAGTTGGTGCTCCTGCGCAGAGTCAGCGCCTTCCCCCAGTCGTTGCCATTCTTAGAGAGCGAATTGTAGCTTGTGATGCTCACTTTGACGGCACCGGCCTCGTTCGCCGATATAATAAGGGTCTCGCGCTCATCCGGCTCCATTTCGACGGCTGTTTCTGTATCGCCTGTAAGGCTGCAAGTAATAGTGTCGCCGTCGCTGCCGGACCGCTCCCAAGTCCCCTTATAGGCAGACGCTATATTGCCCCTATTCGTGGTGTAGTACGCGGTACAGCTACCGTCAGCCTCGATGTTGTAGATGCCGTATATCTCGTCACAGATCCATTTGCCGGTAAAGTCATACCCGGCGTCACTTACGGCCTGAGCCGCCTCGGCCTCGGGGAACTCAGCGGCGGCATCGCCTTGCATATCAAAGATTCCAACCAGGTGATAGCCAAAGATGCTGTCGCAGTCCTTTACCGCGGTCACGGTGTAGTACGTCGTGCTGACCTTGTCGTCGTTCATCTGGGTCTCGGCCTTTTGGACCGCCGCGTCGAAGCTGATCAGCTTGCCCGCAACCTTGAAGTTGCTGGTGTAAATGCGCGTCGCCAATGCGCCGGCAACATCACGGTAGTACCAAGTGCCGCCGTCGCCCTCGGTGCTGGTGCGGCCCATAACGCTCGTACCGGCCGACGCCAGCTTGTCCAGGTCGACCTCGACACCATAGAACGACCTCATAATCTTTTGAACCTGCGCCCCGCTAAGAGAAACCTCGCCAGAAATCGGCTCCCCATCACCGATTCCCAGGATAGAACTTGCGCTCACAAGCTTATTTGCCTGCTGCGCATCGGCGCCGTACCAGTACAGGATATGCCAGCTGGGGGCAAGGGCCGTGTGCAACAGTTTGATGCCAAGCTCGGCATTGGAAGGATCGAGCGCCACCGTCGCGCTGGTAATGCCATTGGAGCGAGACCCGTCCGTACAGTAGATATACTCCAGCGCGAGCGCCGAGAGGTTGCCCCGGACGTCATCGTCGATCTCGGCAGCCGTGCCGTACTCCACGCCCGCATCCAGCGTAAGCTGCCCAAGGTTCTCGCAAGCGGAGAAATCGATGCTCGTAAGCTGGTTGCCCGCGGCATTCAAAGTGACGAGACCCGCGGAGGGCTTGAGGTCGACAAGCTGATTGTTGCTGCAGTCAAGGGTCTCTAGCTCGGGCGCGCCCGTGATGTCCAGCGCGGACAGCTGATTGTTGCTGCAGTCGAGGGTCTTAAGGCCGCCGGCCGCCGCCACGTTAAGCGCCGCAATCTGATTTTGAGCACAATCGAGGCTGGTCAGGGCATTATCGCCCTCAACGCTCACGCTGGTAAGCTTACCCGCACGGCACACGACGCGCTCGAGCTTCTTGCAACCGTTTGCCTGCAGGGTAGTCAGCTCTCCGCCCGAGCACACAAGCACGCGAAGATTACCCAGGCCGCTCACGTTAAGCTCGGTCGCGGGGTTGTTCTCGCAGACCAGGACCTCGAGGTTGGGAAACTCAGCGATAAAAGCGTAGTCATCGATATCCAAAGCAGAGATGCCCGCGTCGCTCACCTGCCCCGCTTCGTCAACGGCGCCAAAGGCCGTGACTTTCTCGGCCTCGGCCTTTGAAATGGCGCCGTTGCCGTCCGTGTCGACGTTGGAAGAAAGGTAACTGCGCAGCTTCTCGTTGCTCACGTCCTCGAGCAGAAGGCCGCTCGTGCCAAACCGATCCGAGAAAGGCCGCGGAAGCACGTCGGCGACGCCAGTCCCGCAAAACGCGGCGAGAACAACGACGACTGCCGCAACGCCGACCACGATGGCGCGACGAGACGGACGGACGGCGCGGGGCGCGACCTGCCCAGACGGCGTCGGCTTCTCGAGCTTGGCGCCGCACTTTTGACAAGTGTCCTGGTCCTCGTTGACCTCGGCGCCGCATTTCACACAAAACATCCGATGAACCCCCTTGGACGTAGATTGCTTCACCAGGAGGGTGTCATAGGCGGGCCCACGCTCGACCGCCCTCGTAACAACTAACGATCCTCTTGTAAAAAACAACGCCGCATAGGTTGCCGCGGGCAAGTATTTCTTCCAAATATCCCTTCGTTTATTCCGGAGGTGGGCGCACATCGAGAAGCGCGCCCTACGATTGCCTCTACTGGAAAACAGCAGGGAGGCCTCATGTTTTGTCGAGAATGCGGCAAGGAAATACCTGATAACGCGACGTTTTGTCCGGAGTGTGGTTGCACCGTTCAAGTCACTGGCGGCAGCAAAGACAAGAAGCGCCGCGGCGCATTGAAGTTCGTGCCGGTCGCGGTGATCGCGGTCGCAGGTGTGGCCTTTGCGGCCAATGTGCTCGCGCCCAAGCCGTCCGCGTCGACGTCGAGCAGCTCGGCGTCGAGCGCCTCGAAAGAAACCACGGCGATAACCCAGCCCACAAACGAGGAGCAGGAAGCCGCCGAGCAAACCGTCGCGTCCCCCGCCAGCACGAAGTTCTTCTCGGCAAATCAAGATTTGAATTATCAGAACGGCGGTATCGTTGCCTACGACGAAAAACGCATCTACACCGTTGACTA
>CAVDXJ010000007.1:0-14980 GCA_963612765.1 Oscillospiraceae bacterium | reverse complement strand
CAACCCCGGCTTAGCCTCTTCGTTCCTATGCTGCCATTGTAGTTGAATCGGGCGCGGACGAGCCCCGCGACCTGCCCCTACGCGTTGAACACGCGGGCGTTCAGGCGGTCAAAGGCCTCTTGCACACGGGAGAGAGGAAGGGCCAGGTTCATGCGGATGTGAGCGGGGCCGTGGAAGGGACGGCCGTCCTGCCAGCCAACGCCAACCTCCCACCCGGCGCGCAAAAGCTCGTCCAGCGACTTGCCGTGCGCGGCCAGCCACTCGGAGCAGTCAAGGAACAGCATGTAAGTGCCCTGGGGGCGCACCACGCGCACGCCCTCGAAGCGCGCGTCGATGAAGTCGCAGGCGTACGTCACGTTGCCGTCGATGACTTGGCACAACTCGTCGACCCACTCATAACCCGCCGGCTCGTAGGCGCCCAGCAGAGCGTGCATCGAAAGCACGTTCATCGAGTTGTAGTGGCACTTCTCGCCTTGGGAAACCACGCGATCGCGCAGGTAGTCGCTGTAGATGATGTGGTAGCTGCCAATGAGGCCGGCCAGGTTGAAGGTCTTGCTGGGCGCATAGAGGGCCACCGTGCGCTGGCGGGCGTCCTCGCTCACGCTTTGGGTGGGAACGTGCTTGTGGCCGGGCAGGATGATGTCGGACCAGATCTCATCCGAAATAACGACGCAGTCATGCTTGCGGTAGACCTCCATGGCCTGCTCAATCTCTTCACGCTCCCATACGCGGCCGCAGGGGTTGTGCGGCGAGCAGAAGATCGCCACGTGAGCGCGGGTCTTCTCCAGACGGGCGTCCATGTCGGCAAAGTCTATGCGCCAGGTGCCGTCCGCGTCCTGGACCAGGGGCGAGAGCTCGATGTGGAAACCGGCGTTTTCCAGGCTGTGGGTGAAGCCGATGTAGGTGGGGCTGTGGACCAGCACCGTGTCGCCGGGGGCAGCGAAGGCCTGGACGGCAGAGATCAGGCCACCCAGCACGCCGTTCTCGTAGCCAATGTGCTTGGCCTCGAGGCCGCACACGCCGTTGCGGGCCTCCTGCCAGGCGATGATCTTCTCGAAGTACTCGGCGCGGGGGCGAAAGTAGCCAAAGTGGGGCACCTGCGAGCGGGCGACCAGCGCATCGATGACGCTGGGGCACACCGGGAAGTTCATGTCGGCCACCCACATGGGGATGAAGTCGAAGCCGGGCTTGGGCGCCACCGGGATAGGACCGCCCTCGACGCCCGCCGCGTCAACTGCCAGGGCGTCATTGCCCTTGCGGTCCAAAACGGTTGTGAAGTCGTATTTCATGGGTCTTCTCCCCTACTCGCGCGGCCGGGCCGCTGATTCAATCCCCGCAATGGTACCGCCGTCGCGAATCAGAATTTTGCTGATTTTTGACCTTTTTGAATCCGAATTTTGCGGAATTCTCGCCTTTTTGAATCTAGATTTTGCGGAAGCTGCAGGTAGATAGTATCATCTAGCAAACATAACAGGAGGCCACATGCTCAACCGCACAATTCTTGACTCTCTTATCAGCTGGAAAGAGACCAAAACCAGCCAGGGGCTTCTCATCACGGGCGCCCGGCAGGTTGGCAAGACATCAATAATCGAAGCGTTTGCCGCGCAGCACTACGGCTCTCTGATCAAAATTGACTTTGTTGAGAAACCCGAGGCTGTCAGCATCATCACCCAGGCAAAAAGTCTCGACGACCTGCTTATACGCATCACCGCCCTTGCGGCCAATCCGCTTGGCGAGCAAAAGACCCTGCTTTTCTTCGACGAGGTCCAGCGCTGCGGCGACGCCATCACCTGGATGCGCTATCTTTCCTCCGATCCGCGCCTGGATGTCATCTACTCGGGCTCGCTGCTTGGCGTCGAGGCCTTCGACTTTCGCTCCCTGCCCGTGGGCACCATCGACATTCTCGAGATGTTCCCCATGACCTTTAGGGAGTTCACCTGGGCGGCGGGCTTCGACGAGTCGCTCTGGCTCATTGTTGAGGACTGCTTCCAAAAGGCCGAGCCGGTGCCCGATTTCATTCATGACCGTCTTATCGACCTTTATTACCAGTATGCCTTGGTAGGCGGCATGCCCGAGGCCGTCCAGACCTTTGTCGATACCCACGATACCCAGGCAATGCGCGCCCGCCAGCACGCGATTCTGGACGGCTACCGCGCAGATATCACGCGCTACGTCACCGACCCCGTCCACGCGCAGCGCATCAAGACGATTTTTGATGCGGCGCCAGCACAGCTCAACAAAGAGAACAAGCGCTTCATCATTTCAGGCATCGACAAGAAACGCCGCTTCGAAGACTACCAATCTGATTTCGATTGGCTCATCAACGCCGGGGTCGTCCTTCCCGTCAAGCGCGCGAGCGAGGCCCAATTTCCCCTAGGGCTTGTTCGCGACGACAGCTTCTTCAAGCTTTATCTCAATGACGTCGGTCTGTTGTTCTCCACATTCTCGAATGCCGACGTGCTTGCCATTTTGGACAGGCGCGACCAAGTGAATTTTGGGCAGGTCTTCGAGAACGTCACCGCCCAGGAGCTGCGCTCCCACGGCAGGCCATCGCTTTACTACTTCAATAAAACCAAGGTCGGAGAGGTTGATTTCCTTATCGAGGACCGTCGCGAACCGGTCGTGATTCCCGTCGAGGTCAAATCCGGTGAGAACAGCCACGCCCACGCGGCGCTCGATCACCTTCTGGACGTCAAGAATTACCACCTTGAAAAGGCGGTCGTCCTTCATCGCAAGAACGTAGAAAAGGGCGGCCGGGTGCTGTACTTGCCTCTCTATATGGTTGGGCTGCTCTAGATTACCCACGAGTTCTTAAATCCCCTGCATTCCGTGCTGTTTTTGGGGCTAGAAATGGCATGGAATGCAGGGGATTTATGTTTGGCGGTCGCTACGCTGCACGCGGCACGCCGTAGGAGTCCAAAAGAAGCTCGAATTCCCAGTCGCGAAGAGCCTGGGCCAAGGTAAAGCGCACGATGGGCACGCCGTACAGCGAGAGGCGCGACTCGCGGCGGCGCTCGTCGAGCAGCACGCGCTCGGCGCTGCGACCGCCCATGTACATGGCATTCTCGGTCTTACGATAGCCGTCTAGCTCGCCAAATACGCACGGAGCGCCGTCGCCGTCAAGCCAGGCGAAGTCGACAAAGTAGCTGTGCCAGGGCTCCACTGGGTCCGGAAGCTCAAGCTGCAGCGTCGGCCGCACAAAGCCCGCTTCGAGCATCACGCCACGGGCAAGCGACTCGCCGGCGTTGGCGCTGCCCGCGTCGGCAAAAGCCGCGACCTCCGCCGCTCGGGCCTTGCCCGTCTTCCCGCGAGCCTCTTCCTCAACGTGCGCAACCAAGGTCTCGACCTTACAGCCCATCTCTTTAAGGGCCGAGTCCGCCACAGCCAGCGCGTCGGGAAACGGCAGCCATCGCAGGCAGTCCGCCACCGTGCGCCAAAAAGGCGTCACCCTCACGCCGTCGACGTCAATCAGCTCGCCATCGTACTCGTGACGCACTACCTCATTGCTCGACCGCGAGCAGCTACCATGCCGCTGGGCAACGTGCACCTGCTCCAAATCCCGCCAGGGAACATCCAGCCCATGGACAAGCGCTGCCGACGGTCCGCAAAACGCAATGCCTGGCTTCTGCCCAGCCATACCGCGAACAATCCGTAGGGCCCGCTCGTCAGGTTCCAACGCGTTCCAAGCTTCTTCCGCCGCATACAAACCTACAACCGGACGCACGGCTCCTTTGCCCACCCGCCTGTTAAGATACCTGCGCTCATCGGCACTCTGCGCCACGTAGCAGCTCCGCTCCCGCTCAGAAGCCGCCAGCCACGCCGCCACCCGCTCATCAACCGTCCCGCTCACGCACACCACCTCCCCAGTGAAGGAAAGTTATGCCCAACAAGCCGCCGCGCGGCACATTTCAATCGGGGAACGGCACCTAATACGTCGCGACACAAGAATCCCCTGCATTCCGTGCTGTTTTTGAAGCTATAAATGGCACGAAATGCGGGGGATTATGTAGCGCAACAGCCGAGAAGCCCTTAACGGCCCTCGTGGTGCATCGCAACCAGCTCGGCAAGGCGCCCGGAGGTCGCCTGGACGGCCTCAGCGTCGGCCTGCCAGCTCCAGTTGCCCTCGGCGGTGCCGGGAACGTTCATGCGGGCCGAGTCATCCAGGCCCAAAACGTCCTGCAGCGGCACGACAGCCACGTTGGCGTCGGCGCGCAGCACCTTGGCCATGATGTCGTCGGCCAGCTCGCGGGCCGCGTCGCCCTCAACGCCAAAGCGAGAAGAGACCCAGCCCAGCAGCGTCTGATTGTCGTGCGTGCCGGTAAAGGCCACGGTGCCCTTCTTGGGCTCGTAGCCCTGGCGCACGTCGCCGTCGTTGAACTGCACGATGTCCATGCCGGGGATACCCGTGGCGCTCACCAGCGCGCGCACGGCCGGCGTGATGTTGCCAAGGTCCTCGGCCACAAACGGCAGCGGCCCCAGCTTCTTGTGCGCAACGTCAAACAGCTCCAACCCCGGGCCAAACTTAAACTGGCCATCGGCCGCCGTCTTGCCCTGCGGAATCGCGTAGTACGACGAGAACCCAATGAAGTGATCCAGGCGCACGTAGTCGTAGGTCTCCATCGCACGACCAAAGCGGCACAGCCACCAGCCGTAGCCCTGCCCGCGCAGAACGTCCCAGCGATACGTGGGGTTGCCCCACAGCTGGCCCTCGGGCGCAAACGCGTCGCCGGGAGCGCCGGCCTGCAGCGCGGCGTAGCCCTTCTCGTCCACCTCAAAGATGTCCGGCTCGGCCCACACATCGGCAGAATCCGCCGAGACAAACATCGGCATGTCGCCCACGATGGCCACCCCGCGGCTGTTGGCGTAGCTGCGCAGGCGCGACCACTCAAGAGAGAACTCGAACTGGAGCAGGCGGTGACGCTCGACACCCTCCTTGAGCTGCGGCAGGTTGGCCAGCTCGGGCGAGTAGTCGTGGTAGGAGGCGGGCCACTCCTGCCAGGGGCCGTCGCCCAGAAGGTCCTTGATGGCGCAGAAGGTGGCGTAGGCCGTAAGCCAGTACTCGTTGACCTCGCAGAAGTCGCGGTAGGCGGCCGACCCGCGGGTCTTTTTGGCGTCAGCCATGACCTCGTCCACGCTGCGGTCGAGCAGCGCTGTGTTGCCCGCAAAGGCCGCAAGGCCCGCGTAGGGCGAGCCAAAGCCGTCGGCGGGGTTGACCGGCAAAACCTGCCAGTAGGCAACGCCCGCCTCGGCCAGCCAGTCGACGAACTTGTACGCGCATTTGCCCAGCGTGCCGTGCTTGCCGGCCTCGTTGGGAACGCTCGTCACGTGGCACAGCACGCCCATGCCCGCAGGCAGGTCGGACTGCAGACGCTCAGCCGCCGAGAAGCGCAGCACGGCGGTGCCCAGCGGCCACAGGAAGACCTGGGCGTGCCCGCGCTCGACGCGAGGCGCGCGGCCGCTCACCACGTCGTCGACCACCTGGCCGGAAACCATGGGGATCTGCACGTCGTGCGAGCTGGAAAGACTGGCGTTGACCAGCACGCACACACTGTTACCGTCGGCCCCGCGGCGCCAGAAGCCAAAGACGTCCTCGCCCGAGGCAAAGGGCTCGAAGTCGCCGTCGACCAGCTCGGGCAGGGTCTTGCGCAGCGCGATGGCGTTGCGATAGATGGTGGTCGCGTTCATGCGGCCGCCGTCCCAGGGGAAGCTCGCGCGGTTAAACGGGTCGCGGAAGCCCTCAACGCCGCGTTCGTCGCCGTAGTAGACGCACGGCACGCCGGGCAGGGTCATCTGCAAGAGGGCCGCCACCCACAGACGAGCCATGGCAAGGCCGGCCTGGCCCTCGTCCAGGCGATACGCGCCGCGCGCGGCCTCGTCCATGCTGTCGGCATCGGGCGCGGCGCCAAGCACGGTGAACAGACGCTCACGGTCGTGGCTTCCCAGCAGGTTGAGCGCCTGGTAGAAGGCCTCGCGCGGGTAGTTCTCCTGCAGCTGCTCCAAGCGGGCGGCCAGCTCGCGGGCGCCAATGTGGCCCAGCAGGAAGTCCAGCACGCCGGTGCGGAAGGGGTAGTTCATCGTGCCGTCAAGCTCTTTGCCCTGGAAGTACTGGCGCAGCTTGCCGTAGGCCACCTTGTTAGAGGCGTCCTCCCAAACCTCGCCGATAAGCACGCCGTCAGAGCGCTCGGCCAGGACGGCCTCCTTGATCTCGGCGATAAAGTCGTCGGTCAGCTCGTCGGCCACGTCAAGGCGCCAACCGCGGGCGCCCAGGCGCATCCACTTGCGCACGACGCCGTTGGGGCCGCAAATCAGCTCGTGGTAGGCATCCAAGTCGGCGTTGAACGTGGGCATGTCCTGGTTGCCCCACCAGCCGGCGTACGTGCCGTCCTCGTTAAACGAGAACCACCCGTCGTACTTGGACTTCTCGCCGTCGACGTGGGCCTGCCAGGCGCCCGGCGCCTTGTAGTTCCCGTCGCGGTTGAAGTAGATCGAGTCGCGCCCACAGTGGTTAAAGACGCCGTCGAGAATGACGGAAATACCGCGCTTCTGGGCCTCGGCGCACAGGTCGACAAAGTCCTTCTCGGTGCCCAACATGGGGTCGATTCGCAAGAAATCGGCCGTGTCATAGCGGTGGTTGCTGTGAGCCTCAAAGATGGGGTTGAGGTAGATAACAGTGATGCCCAGGCCCGCCAGGTAGTCGAGCTTCTCGGTGACGCCCTGCAGAGTGCCGCCGTAGAAGCCCCACTCGGCGATACGCAGGTCCTCTGCCGAGACGCGCTTGTACGAGGGCGGGGTGTCCCAGTCCTCAACCAGCGCGCGGGGCACGCCGGCAAGCTCGCGGTCCAGCGAGGCCGCCACGCGCTTCTCCCAGTCCTTACCGCGAGCAAAGCGGTCGGGGAAAATCTGGTAGACAATGCCGTTGCGGTACCAATCGGGCTTCTCGTCCTTGCGCGGCTCGTAGACCGTGATCTGGAACGAGGGAGGATCGCCGTAGGCAAAGGCGCCCACGCCGGTGGTCCAACCCTCGCGGGCGCCGTAGCGCCACACGGAGCCGTCGGGGGCCTCAAGGTCAAAGCTGTACCAAACGACGCCAGTCGTGGCCGGCGTGTAGTTGACCTCAAAGCGCAGGTGATCGCCCTCGGGCGTGCCGCGCATCTCGATGAACTCCTCGCCGGCCTCGTCGGTCCAGACCCTCAACGTGCAAAACGTGACGTCTTCCCAAACATTGATGGCCAGCATGACGGTGCCGCCCAATTGGACGGCACCGTAAGGAAATCTATAGTCCTTCTCGGAGGTTACGTGACGTGCTCTCACGTTTAATCTCCCTATCTATCGCGCCTTCTGTTGTACCGGATGATCTCCGGGTGAAGACCATGATAAATGTCCATGTAGTCATTTGCAGCACGACGCCAACTAAAATCCGTATTCATGGCTTGGCTCATCAACGAACGCCAGGTATCGGGCTCGGTCCAGAAAATCTCGCAGGCGCCCAGGATGGTGTCGGCCATCTCGTCGGCGTTCATGTTGGCAAACGAGAAGCCCGTGCCCTCGCCGGTGAACTTGTTGTAGGCCATAACCGAGTCGCGCAGGCCGCCGGTCTCGCGCACCACAGGCAACGTGCCATAGCGCATGGCGATCATCTGAGACAAGCCGCAGGGCTCGAACTCGGACGGCATAAGCAGCAGGTCGCCGGCCGCGTACATGCGGTGCGACAGCGCGTTGTCAAACGCGATGCAGGCGGCCATCTGGCCGGGATACTTGGACTGGAAGTACTTGAAGGCTTCCTCGTGGTCGTGGTCGCCGGTGCCCAGAATGACAACCTGCACACCGCGAGACATAAGCTGGTCCATGGAGTAACGCACCAGACCCAGGCCCTTTTGATCGGTCAGGCGCCCAATCGAGACGATCAGCGGGCGCGTGGGGTCGACGTTGAGACCCAGCTCTTCTTGCAGGGCGCGCTTGCACTCGGCCTTGCCCGAGAGGTCGTCGGCCGAGTAGTTGAACGGGATCATCTGGTCCATGCTGGGGTTCCAGATGGTCTGGTCGATGCCGTTCAAGATGCCGGACAAAATGGACTGGCGGCGACGGAAAATGTCGTCCAGGCCCTCGCCATAGAAAGGCATCTGCAGCTCATAGGCATAAGACGGGCTCACGGTGGTCAGCCAGTCCGAGTAGCACAGGGCGCCCTTCATGAAGTTGATGGAGTCCTTGTCCATCGTCAGCTGATCGCGGGCGGGAGCGATGGTGTCCAGGCCCAAGACGTCGTGCAGCATGGAGTTGCCGTACTGGCCCTGGAACTTGACGTTGTGCACGGTAAAGACGCACTTCACGTTGTTGCACTGCGGGACCTCGCGATAGAACTCGCGCAGGTAAACGGGGCAAAGAGCGGTCTGCCAGTCGTTGCAGTGCAGCACGTCGCACTCAAGCTCGGGCACGTGGGCAATAGCCTCGCAGATGGCCTTGGCAAAGAAGGCAAAGCGCTCGCCGTCGTCAAAGTAGCCGTACAGGCCGTCGCGACCAAAGTAGTCCTGGTTATCGATGAAGTAGAAATCCAGGTCCTGAAGGGTGAGCTTCTCGATGCCGCAGTAGATGCTGCGCCAGCCCAGGGGCACGTAGAACTCGGCCACGTGCTTCATCTGGTCCTTGTACTGCTGCGGGATGGTCGCATACTTGGGGCTGATAACAGCGGCTTTTGCGCCTGCGTGCTTAAGAGCGCGCGGAAGGGAGCCGGCCACGTCTCCCAGGCCGCCCGTCTTAGAGAAGGGAACCGCCTCGGAGCCCGCGAACAGGACCCTGATCTTTCTGCGCTTAGCGTTAGTTGCCATGTCTTTACTCACTCACTCTTCTCGACACCAAAAGAATGGCGGCCGCGCCGACAAGTTTGGCCTTGCCGGCTTGGCCGCCCGTTCTATACCTTTGGGTTACCCGTTTTGCTTCTCTTTGATGAGAACATCCTCGGGCGTGCCCCTAAGCTCGGTACCAGCGGGAACGATGTTGTTGCGGTCAACAATAGCGTTCTCGACGCGGGCACCGGTCTTAACAACGCAGCCCTGCATCACGATCGCGGCGCGCACGGTTGCGCCGGGCTCGATGACGACGTCGCGGCCCAGGATGGAGTCGCTCACGTTGCCGTAGATGCGGCAGCCAGACGAAATCCTGGAGTTGCTCACGCGAGAGCCAACCTCGTTCTTCGCGGGAGGCGTGTCGTGGGCCTTGGTCTTGATGGTGCGGTCCTCGGGGAACAGCTCGTCCTGGACAACCGGGTTGAGCAGGTCCATGTTGGCGCGGTAGTAGTCGCGCTTGTTGAACAAGGGGGCCACATAGCCGTCGAAGTCGTAGGTGTGGACGTTAAGACGGCCAAAGTCGTCGGCCATGGCCTCGAAGATGTCCAGGTAGTCCGTGGGGGCGTACCAATCGAACATGTCGAGAAGAAGCTGGCGGCTAATGACAAAGACGTCCAGGAACATGGTGTCGCCGTAGACGACGCCGTTGCTCACGCCGGTGACGCGGCCGTCGGCAGTCTCGAAGCGCACGACGTCGTCGTACTTGGCGTCGGCCTTCTTGGTGACCACGGTGATGTCTGCGCCGGACTCCTTGTGGGCGGCGTAGACCTTCTTGAGGTCGATGTTGGCAATGATGTTGGCCGTCGAGAAGAACACGGCGTCGGCGGTGGTGCGGGTGAAGAACGCCTTGTTGTGAACCAGGTCACGAAGCAGGAAGCGGGCGCCGGTACGAGAGGTACCAAAGGCGCTGCCCGGCAGCACAAACAGGCCGCCGTTCTTGCGGTCAAGACCCCAGTCCTTGCCCGAACCAATGTGGTCGATCAAGGAGCGGTAGTTGTACGGCATGACCACACCGACGCTGCGCACGCCGGCGTTGACCAGGTTGGACAAAGCAAAGTCGACCATACGGTAACGGCCCAGGTAGGGCACAGAGGCAACCGGGCGGGTCGAAGAAAGCGCGCTGGACTCCTTGGCGGAGTAGTTGCAGGTAACCAGACCAATAACCTTATCCATGATTAGTTCTCCCCCTTTCCAACAACAACGTCGTTGCCAATGACGGCGGTGTCCTTAGTCACGTCCACGCTGCCGAGGTTGACGTTCTCCTCGACAACCGAGTTCTCGCCCAGGATGGCGCGCACGACGTGGGCGCCGGCCTTGACCTTGGCGCCGGGGAGAAGGACGGAGTCCTCTACCGTGGCGCGCTCGCCGATATAGGCATCGGTGGACAGAATCGAGTGCTTGGCGGTTCCCAGGATCTTGCAGCCGTTGGAGACCAGGCAGTCGTCCACGTTGCCGTCCTTGCCCACGTACGCCGGCGGGCGCATGGAGCTGTTGGACATGATCGGGAAGTCCTTGCTGTAGATGTCGAAGGCGGGGTTGGGGCCCAGAAGGTCCATGCTCGTCTCGTGGTAGCTCGAGATGGTGCCGACGTCGCGCCAGAAGCCGCGGAACTCGTAGGTAAACAGGCGCTTGCCCTCTTCGAGCAGCTTGGGGATGACGTTCTTGCCAAAGTCGTGCTCGGAGGTGGTGTCGACGGCGTCCTCTTTAAGGGCGCGGACGAGAAGGTCGGTGCTAAAGATGTAGATGCCCATGGAAGCGAGGTTCGAATCGGGCTGCTTGGGCTTCTCGGTGAACTTGGTGATGCGGCCCGACTCGTCGGCGGTGATGATGCCAAAACGGGAAGCCTCTTCCCAAGGCACGGGCATGACCGCGATGGTCAGGTCGGCGTTGTTGGCCTTGTGGGTGGCCAGCATGTCGGCGTAGTCCATGCGGTAGAGCTGGTCGCCGGAAAGAATGAGCACGTAGTCGGCATCGTTTTGCTCGATGTAGCCCAGGTTCTGGGTCACGGCGTCGGCCGTGCCCTCGTACCAGGCGCCGCCGGTCTGCGTGGCGTACGGCGGCAGAATCGAGACGCCGCCCTCGCGGTCGTCAAGGTTCCAGGCCTCGCCCGTGCCGATGTAGTTGTGCAGCAGGTACGGACGGTACTGGGTAAGGACACCCACCGTCGTGACACCCGAGTTCGCGCAGTTGGACAACGCGAAGTCGATGATGCGGAACTTGCCGCCGAATGAGACCGCAGGCTTAGCGACGTTGCTCGTCAAAGCGCCCAGGCGGCTGCCTTGGCCACCCGCGAGAAGCATCGCAATGCACTCCTTTTTGCTCATTCCCCCCACTCCTTTCAAACTTGCTTATCTAGAACGAGACGGTATGTCTCGACCAATACCTAGCTCCTAATGTGCCAAATATCTTCCATGTATTCGGCGATAGTTCTGTCACTGGAGAAGAACCCGGCCTTAGCGGTATTGTGAAGCGCCGAACGGTTCCACGAACGGCGGTCAGCGTAGGCCGCGGTGAGCTCGTCCCAGGCCTGGACGTAGGCGTAGAAGTCGCCCATGACCAGATACGGGTCGTTCTCGACCATAAGGTGATCGCGCACGCTCTCGAAGTTGCCCGAGAGACCGGCCAGGGTGCCGTCGGTAAGCTGGTCGACGATACGGCCGATGCGAGCGCGGTCGTTGTTGTACATATCCCAAGCGTAGTAGCGGCCGGAAGCCTGCAGCTCCTCGACCTCCTCGGTCTTCATACCAAAGATCTTGATGTTCTCGGGGCCAACCAGCTGGGAGATCTCGACGTTGGAGCCGTCGAGGGTACCCAGGGTAAGGGCGCCGTTCATCATGAGCTTCATGTTGGAGGTGCCGGAGGCCTCGGTGCCCGCAAGGCTGATCTGCTCGGAGATGTCGGCCGCGGAGTAGATGTACTGCGCGTTAGAGACGGCGAAGTTGGGGACAAAGGCCACGCGGATCTTGTCGTTGACGCGCGGGTCGTTGTTCACGACGTCTGCCAGGGAGTTGATCAGACGGATGACCTCCTTGGCAAAGGCGTAGCTCTGGGCCGCCTTGCCCGAGAAGATGAAGGCCGTGGGCTGCGGGTTGAAGTTGGGGTCGTCCAGGATGCGGTTGCGAAGGTCCAAGATCTTGAAGACCGAAAGCAGCTGGCGCTTGTAGGCGTGGAAGCGCTTGACCTGCACGTCAAAGACCATGTTGGTGTCAAGGACGGTGCCGCTGGTCTCCTTGATGTAGGCGGCCAGGCGCTCCTTGTTGGTCTTCTTGGCGGCGTCCATGGCGTCAAGGAAGCTGGCGTCCTTCTCAAAGGGGATCAGCTTTTCGAGCTCGTCGGCGTCGTCCAGCCAGCCCTCGCCGATGGCAGAGGTGATGATCTTGGAGTAAGCCGGGTTGGCCTCGCGCAGGAAGCGGCGGTGGGTCACGCCGTTGGTCTTGTTGTTAAAGAGCTCGGGCTCAAGGGCAGCGAAGTCCTTGAAGGTCTCGCGCTTAAGGATGTCGGAGTGCAGCGCAGAAACGCCGTTGACCGAGTGCGAGAAGATGATGGAGAGGTTGGCCATGCGCACCTGGCCGTCCCACAGGATGGCGGTGTTGCGCAGGACGTCGGTCCAAGAGCCGTGGTCGGCGCCGAGCTTCTCGGACAGGCCATCGCGCCAGCGGCGGTCGATCTCCTCGATGAACATGTAGAGGCGCGGGAGAAGGGCACGGAAGGTGTTGATGGGCCACTTCTCAAGAGCCTCGGGCATGACGGTGTGGTTGGTGAACGAGACGGTCTCGTGGGCGATCTTGAAGGCCAGGTCGAAGTCCACGCCCTTCTCGTCAACGAGAAGACGCATGAGCTCGGGGCCACACATGGCGGGGTGGGTGTCGTTGGTGTGGACCGAGACGTGCTTGCCCAGGTTCTCCCAATCGGGACCGTAGTCCTTCTCGTAGTCCTTGAGGATGGTCTGCAGGCCAGCCGAGACAAACAGGTACTCCTGCTTCAGGCGCAGCATGCGGCCGTGCTCGCCAGCGTCGTTGGGGTACAGGATGGTCGAGATGGCCTCGACGTCCGAGCGGAACTTGTTGGCCTTGGCGTAGTCGCCGGCGTTGAAGGCGTCGAGGTCGAAGTCCTCCTGGGCAGGCTCGGCGCTCCAAAGGCGCAGCTTGTTCACGGTACGGCCGGCGTAACCAATGATGGGCACATCGTAAGGCACGGCGCGAACCAGGTCGCCGCCCTCCTCGGTGAACCAGTACTTGCCGTCCTCGCCCTCGTGGCGCACGACATGGCCGTTGAAGCGAACGAGAACCGCGGAGGAGTCCTTGCGGGTCTCCCAGGGGAAGCCGTTGGCCAGCCAGTTATCGGTGCGCTCGACCTGACGGCCGCCCTCGATGTCCTGGTGGAACAGGCCGTAGCGATAACGCATGCCGTTGCCGTAGCCGGCCATGCCGTTGTGGGCCATGGAAGCCAGGAAGCAGGCGGCGAGACGACCAAGGCCGCCGTTACCCAGGCCGGGGTCGACCTCCTGGCGGCAGATGGCGTCGAGGTCGATGTCCATGTCCTTCAAAGCATCGTCGACGAGGTCGCGGATGCCCAGGTTGATCAGGTAGTTGTCAAGCAGCGGGCCAATGAGGAACTCGAGGGAGAAGTAGAAGACCTTCTTCTCTTCCTTGGTGTGGGACTCGGGCATGAGCGCGTTGCCCTTAGAGGCCACGAGCTTGGCGAGAACCTGGTACTTCTCGAGGTCGCTGCACTTGTCCAAGGTCTTGCCCAGCTCGGCCTGGCAAAGCTCGCGATATTGCTGAGCGAAGTCAAGCTTGGTCTCGAAGATCTTGTCGTTGTTTTGCATGAAACTCCCCTTTTAAAACTGTGGTGCGGACAGAAGACGACACGTCGCGCGACGGGGCCGCCGCGTGTGCGTGGGCGAGCGCGTGAGTGTACGCCTCCTATAACTTACTTCTTCGACGACTTTCTTGCCTTGGAAGCAGCTTTTTTATTGGCTACGGACGGTACTTTTTTGGTTGCGGGCTTGGCCGAGGCGGGCTTTGCGGGCGCAGGGGCGGGTTTCTCGGCCGGCTTGGGAGCCTCGGGCTTGGGCTTGGCGGGTTTGGCCGGGGCCGCGGGCTCGGGCTTAGCGGGTGCCGAGACGGGCTTGGGCTCGGCAGCCTTCTTGGGGGCAGGCTTAGCCGCGGGCTTGGGCTCGGCGGGCTTGGGCTCGGCGACCTTCTTTGCCGCGGGCTTCTCGGCAGGCTTGGGCTCGGGCTTAGCCGCGGGCTTCTCGGCCACCTTAGGCGCGGCGGGCTTGACCTCCGCGGCCTTCACCGCGGGCTTGAGCTCGGCGACCTTCTTGTCGGCAGGCTTAGCAGCGGCCTTCTTGGAGGCTGCGGCCTTGGCGGCCTCGCCCTTCTTGGCGGGCTTGCGCTGGACGCCGGCGCCCTTGAGCACCAGGCCACCCAGGGGCGGCACGCGCAGGACCACGGACTGCTCGCGACCGTTCCAGGCCACGTCCTCGCACTTGAGCTTCTCGGCGTTCACGACGCCAGAGCCGCCGAACTCCGTAGAGTCGGAGTTGAAGGCCTCGGTCCAGTAGTTCCACGTGGGCACGCCCAGGCGGAAGTCCTCGCGGGCGTTGACGTCAAAGTTGAGAAGAACGACCAGGTCATCGGCGGGTTTCTCGCCACGACGAATGAAGCTCACGATGGACTGATCCGAGTTATCGGCGTCGATCCACTCGAAGCCAGAAGACTCGAAGGCGCGCTGCCACAGGGCGGGCTGCTCGTTGTAGAAGGCGTTGAGCGCGGCCACATAGGTCTGCTGGTTGCGGTGCGCGTCGTAATCGGTGAGGAAGTACTCGATGCCCTCGTAGTAGCGCCACTCGATGTACTGGCCAATCTCGTTGCCCATGAAGTTGAGCTTGGCGCCCGCGTGGGTCATCTGGTAGAGGGCCAGGGCGCGAAGCCCGGCAAACTGGCGCCACTGGTCGCCCGGCATGCGGGTGATCAGCGAGCACTTGCCGTTGACAACCTCGTCGTGGGAAAGCGGCAGCACGAAGTTCTCGTTGAACTGGTACATCGACGAGAAGGTGAGCATACGGTGGTTGCCCGGACGCCAGGGGAAGTCGGTCTGCATGTAGTGCAGGGTGTCGTTCATCCAGCCCATGT
>CAVDXJ010000006.1:0-15214 GCA_963612765.1 Oscillospiraceae bacterium | reverse complement strand
GGACCAGCCAGTCTCGATGATCTTAAGCGGCAGGTCGTCGGCGGCCGTGACGTTGGTTGACGATGAGTTGCCGGAGGAGGTCCCGGTGGCGTTGGACGAGGTGGAGGTCTTGGTCGCAGTGGATGCAGCGGTCGAGGACCCGGCATCGCCAGCCCTGTCAAAGGCCCCAAACGCCAAGGCCGCAACCACCAGCACAACAACGGCGAGAAGGGCGACGACGCCCGCAACCAGCACCTTAACCGGCGGCTTCTTCCCCGTCGGCACATCCGCCGCATCGGCCGTCGCCGAGGCCGCAACCGTCGCGGCCTCTACCCGCCCCGGCGCCGCATGCTGCCCGCCGCGCCCGCGCAGCGCGGCCGCCATGGCCTCGGCACTCTGATACCGCGCGCTCGGCTCAAAGGCGCAGGCGCGACGCACGCACACGGCCAATCGGGCATCTACCTGGTCGGCATTGCTCAGAAGCTCCTCGTAATTCTCGCCGTCCGGTTCCGCACCGGTAAGCATAAAGCCAAGCAAACGGCCGATGGCGTAGACGTCGCTGCGGGCGTCGGTCTGCGCAAAGCCGTACTGCTCGGGAGAGGCAAAGCCGCGCGTGCCCAAAAAGGTGGTGTCGCGCGTGGCGCCTTCGACCCGCATGCGGGCAATCCCCAGGTCAATGAGGTGCGCACCGTCCGCAGCCACGATAACGTTGCGAGGGCTCAGGTCTCGGTGGATGACGCCGCACGAGTGCAGCGCCGCCGCGGCCTCGCAGATGTCCAAAGCCAACCCCACCGCCGTCGCAGCGTCAAGGCGCCCTCGCCCAGCAACCAGTTCTTCCAAGGTCTGGCCCGGCACGTAGTCGTAGACCACCACAAACAGATCCGGCAAGGAATACGTGGCCTCGACCTTGGGCAGCCGTCCGCAGTCCAGCCCGCCAATGGACGACCAAACGCCGCGATTCGCCAGCTTAATGGGAATCTTCTTGCGCACAAACGGCCCGGCGCCGCCAATGCTGACAAGCTCGGTCAGCCCGCCGGCGCCCTGCGCGAGCACACGCTCCACGCGATACGCGTCGTCCAGGCTAATGGCATGCATGACCTGCTCGTCGTTCAAAAAGTACTCGTCCTCCTCGGCGCAATCCGGGATACCCCCACCACAGGAGCACGCAACGCCAAAACCCCAGTTTAACCGCGCGTAAAAGGCGGTTCCTCAGCTGCCAACTGAATCGCCCGCCGGCCAAAAGCAGTCCGCGCCCGGCCCGCGCGACCGCCCCGGACCCTACGCCAGCGGCCCCGTACCCAGCAAGGTCTTCTCGCCAAGCCTATACAGCTCGTCGTCTGCCTGCTCGCGAGAAAAGCCGTGCTCAAAGCACCAGATAAGAATCGCGTCGCGCGGCACCTTGCACCACAGCTCGGACGCACCGGCAAGGCGCAGCAGGCGCTGGGCCTCGCGCAGGTCGCAGCCCATGCCAAACGCCAGCATGACGGCATGGTCGCGCCCGGGACGGCTCTTGCCCTGGAAGATGTCGTAGACCACCGTGGCGTTGATGCCGCTCGCGCGAATGACGTCGGCGCGCTTAAGGCCCTTCTCGTCCAACAGGCTAAACAGGTAGTCGGGCAGGGTGCGATCAACCGTGGTGTTCTCGGCCATGAGGTAGGCCTCGGGCGTGGCCGAGGCCAGCAGCTGCTCTAGCAGCTCGGATGTGATGCGTTCGGCAGACACCGCGAGCCCTTAGAACTTGTCCGTCATGATGTCGCCGCCGCCGCGCAGCTGCTCGATGACCTCGGGGATGCGGTCCAGCTCGTACGGAGTCATCTGGTAGACCCAGTTCAACCAGTTGCGATACAGCAGGTTGGCGTGGGCACGCCAGGTAAAGATGGGCTGCTTCTCGGGGTCGTCGTCGGGGAAGTAGTTGACGGGCACGCGGATGGGCAGGCCCTTGTTGAAGTCGCGCCAAAACTCGCCGGCCAGCGTGTCACGGCCATACTCAAAGTGGCCGGTAACGTAGACCTCATGGAAGTCACGGGTGGCGAGAAGAGCGGGGCCCGAGTCAAAGCCCTCGGAAAGAACCTGCAGCTCACAGTGCTCGGCCAGCGCCGAAGTGTCGATAGCGGCGTGGCGCGAATGCGGCATGTAGTGGACCTCATCGAAGCCGTTGGTCAAGAAGTTGTACTCGTCGCAAAGCTTCTGCGGAAAGACGCCGAACAGCTTGGCGCCCAGGGCCTTCTTGGGAATCTGGTAGAGGTGCCACAGGGCACCCAGCGCGCCCCAGCACAGGTACATGGTGGAAAGCACGTGGGTCTGCGACCAGTCGACGATCTGACAGAACTCGTCCCAGTAGTCCACGTCCTCGAACTCCAGGTGCTCGACCGGGGCACCCGTGACAATGAAGCCGTCGTAGTAGTTGTCCTTCAAGGCGTCAAACGTGTCGTAGAACTTGACCAGGTGATCTGCCGAGACGTGCGTGGACTCGTGGCTGTTCACACGCATAAAGTCCAGGCTCACCTGCAGCGGCGACTTAGAGATTAGGCGCAGGATCTGGGTCTCGGTCTCTACCTTGGTGGGCATGAGGTTCAAAATCACCACGCGCAAGGGGCGAATCTGCTGGTTGTTGGCCACTTCTTCTTCGAGGGCAAAGATTCGCTCCTGGTGCAGGATGTCTTTGGCGGGCAGGCCGTCGGGGATGTTGATGGGCATGGAACGTGGAACCTTTCTTGGGGCAATAAAGCGCAGCTAATGGGACCGCGCCTTGCCCTTTGCGCCGAGCGGTCTACCGTCGGCAAGTCGTTTAGCCTTCTCAGTATAGCGGCGGCGATTCACCGCGCAGCCACAAAACGGGCGAACGTGCGCACTTCTCGCGTGCATGACAGGCCCATATGTTGGATACTTGCAGCTATGACTACTACATTTGCCGAGCTCGGGCTAAACGAGCAGATCCTTGAAGGTATCAATTCTCTTGGTTTTACCGAGGCCACCCCTGTGCAGGCGGGCGCCATCCCCCACGTGCTTGAGGGCAAAGACGTCGTTGCCTGCGCGCAGACCGGCACGGGCAAGACGGCCGCGTTTGCCCTGCCCTGCCTGCAGCGCATTGCCGGGGCCAGCGGCCAGGGCCCGCACGCCTTGATCGTCACGCCCACGCGCGAGCTTGCGGCGCAGATCGACAAGGTGGTCAAGGTTGTATGCGAGAAGACCGGCCAGCGCGCCGTGATCGTCATGGGCGGCGCGCGCTTTGACAAGCAGATCAAGCAGCTCGAGCGCGGCTGCGACCTGCTGGTTGCCACGCCGGGCCGCCTGCTTGACCTTATCGAGCACGGCCACGTGAGCCTGGACAACGTCAAGGTCCTGGTGCTGGACGAGGCCGACCGCATGCTTGACATGGGCTTTTGGCCCAGCGTGAGGCGCATCATGCACCAGCTGCCGCGCGAGCACCAGACGTTGCTCTTCTCGGCGACGCTTCCACCTTCGATCAAGAGCACGGTCGACGCGCTGCTGCACGACCCCGTCACGGTCGAGATTTCCCGATCGGGCCAAACGGCCGAAACGGTGGAGGAGCACCTGTGCCCGGTTACGCAGGCGCAGAAGCCCGAGCTGCTGCGGGCGCTTCTCGCCGGGTTCAAGGGTGGCGAGACGGACGCGGTGGACGGCGACGCTGCCGCGGGCGGCGAGGACGTTGCCGAGGCTTCCGAGGAGACCGCCGGCCTCAACCGCGTCCTGGTCTTTTGCCGCACCAAGCAACGCGTCGACACCTTGTGCACCATGCTCAAGAACGTGCAGGTCAAGGTGGATGTCATGCACGCCGACCGCCCGCAAAAAGCCCGCGAGCGCGCGCTTGAGAAGTTCCGCGAGGGCAAGATCCAGGTGCTGGTGGCAACCGACGTCATGAGCCGCGGCATCGACGTGAGCGGCATCGACGCCGTCATCAACTTCGACGTTCCCATGGACCCCGAGGACTACGTGCACCGCATTGGACGCACGGGTCGCGCGGGCGCGGCGGGTCAGGCCTTCACCTTTGTGGCGCCCGATGAGATCTCTCCCCTGCGCGAGATCGAGTACTTTACCAAGAAGCTCATCCCCACCTGGGACCTGGAGGGCTTCAAGTACGACGCGGGCCGCATCATCCCGCAGGAAGGCCGCAGCACCAAGAAGCCCACGCGCACGATGTTTGCCGGCTCGCGCGGGCGCGGGCGCGGTATGTCGGCCGGGCGCTACGGGCGCCACTACTAAGGCGCGCGGCGGGCGGCAGCGGGCGGCAACCGAAATCATCGATTCAAATGACGGGCTGCTCAGGCGGCCCGTTTTTTAGTCGGGCAGGCGGACGGCCCTTGATCCGGCGGCGAGAAGGTCCTCGCCGTCCAGGGCCGCCGCGTCAAATGGGATGCCCGCCAGCCGCATGAGCGTGGGGGCCTCATCGACCAGGCGCGCCCCGGCGTACCGGCCCGGCTCCACATCCGGCCCCGCCACGATAAACGGCGGCTTGGGCCCGCGAAACGGCAGGTGGCCGTGGGTAGAAACGGCGTAATAGTAATCCGGGTCGGTGGAAGGCGTGACCACCTTGCCGTCCACGCTGCTCACGATGCCGTAACCAGGGGCAGCCTCTATCATGACTGCAAAGTCGCCGCCCTCATGGAAGCGGGCCTCGACTTCATCGCGGGTAAAGACGTCGGATATCAAGCCGTCGTCCAACAGCGGCTCCAGCGCGTTCAGCGCCGCCGCCAGGTCGTTCTTCTCGGCAACAAACAGCTGGCCAGAGGCCCCGCCGGCAAGAACATAGGCCCGCCAACCCGTAACGCGGCCGTCCCCGCCGACGTCAATCAGGCCCGCGTCGCGCAGCAAAACATTGGGAGCCAGGCGCGCCTCGATGGGCACATGACCGTGGTCGCCCAAGATGACAAAGATGGTGTCGTCGTAGGTCCCGGCGTCTTTCATCGCGTTGATACAACGTTGTACCCACTCGCCGTGACGGCGCAGCGCCTCGCGGGCCTGAGGTGATTGCGTGCCGTGGAAATGCCGCGCGTGATCCAGCGACGCCTGGTGCGTGAAGAGCACCTGGGGCTTGACCTCGCGAATGATGTCCTCGACGCAGCGGATGTCGAACTCATCGGGCCGTGGGTCGTCCGTGTACCGTATGACGTCGCGATGCCGCAGGTAGAGCTCGTGTCCAAACGACGTGCAGTTCTTCTCGTAGAGGTCGTCCAAGGCCTTGGCGAGAAGATCGGGGCCGCTCCAGGCTTCTTCGTTAGAGACCCACATCTCGGGCACGTTGACGTCGATGGAGGGCGCGCCCACCGTAACGGGCCAGCTCACGGCCGCGGTCGAGAGGCCGGTCGCCTTTGCGTAGTCGAAGATGGTTGGAACCTTGATGCTGTCGTAGCCCCAGTGCCAGGCCGCGTCGTCGGTACGGGCAGCATCCAGCACCTGGTTGTGGTACACGCCGTGGCGCACCGGCCAGCAACCCGTCCCAATGCTCGCGTGACACACAAACGTCAAGGTGGGATACACACAGTCAACATGCTCAAAGACAGCCGCGCGGGGCAGAATCTCGCTAAAACCCGGCAGGTGACGCGCATCGGCAAGCTCCTCGGTAAACAGCGAGTCGACGGTCATGACAAACAGGCGATGCATGGGGCGGGCCTCCCGGCGGCGAATGTGGATTACGGCGTCCAGACACACATTTTAGGCCCGGCGCACCAACAAGATGTTAGTCTGAGACAGTCCTTAGTTGCCATCGCGGGCCGCGCGGCCAACCATACGCCGCAAGCCGCCCGCTCTTCTCGCCAAGGAGTTGCCCTCATGAAGCAGGCACGCCCTTATCCGCAGGTCATCGTCACGCGCAAGGCCGCGCGCTCGCTCAAGGCGGGGCATCCCTGGGTCTTTGAAGGCGAGGTTCTGCGCGTCGAGGCGGCCGCAGACGGCGCACCCGTGACCAACGGCTGCGTGGTGGACGTCTTTGAGGAGAACGGCACCTGGCAAGGCGCGGGCCTTATCTCGCAGGAGTCCAAGATCCGCGTGCGCATTGTGACGAGAAACGCCAACGACCGCGTTGACGAGGCTTTTTGGGCCCGCAAGATCGCCTGGTCGTGGGACCACCGCCGCGTGACCATGGGCGGTCGTGCCCTTCCCGGCTGCGAGCCCGACACCAACTGCTGCCGCGTGGTCTTCTCCGAGGCCGACGGCCTGCCCGGCCTGATTGTCGACCGTTACGAAAACGTGCTGGTCACGCAGGTGGGCACCGTGGGCATGGAGCTTCTGCGCCCCGTCATCTACCCGTTGCTGCTCAAGACCCTGCAGGCAGACGGCCAAGACGTCACCGCCATCTACGAGCGCAACGACTCGCCCAGCCGCACCAAGGAGGGCCTGGCCCAGTACAAGGGCTGGTGGGACGGCGAGGGTGCGCAGGTGCCGGACTCTGCCCGCATTATGGTTGCCGAGAATGGCCTCAAGTTCGACCTTGATATCGAGAACAGTCAGAAGACCGGCTTCTTCTTGGATCAAAAGTACAACCGTCGTGCCGTTCGCCAGATCGCGGTCGGCCGTCGCGTGCTGGACTGCTTTTGCCACGTGGGACCCTTTGGCCTTAACGCCGCGGCGGGCGGTGCCGACTTCGTGCGCTGCGTCGACGTGAGCCAGACCGCCATCGACCTGGCGGCGGCCAACGCCCGTCTCAACGGTCTTGACGCTACCATGGGCTTTACCTGCGCAAACGTTCTGGAGTACCTGCCCGAGCTGGCTCGCGACCGCGCCCGCCTGCGCGAGGAGGGCGGCCCCTTCGACCTTATCGTGCTTGACCCGCCGGCCTTTACCAAGAGCCGTAACACCGTGGGCCACGCCACCAAGGGCTACCGCGACATCAACTACCAGGCCATGCGCCTGCTGCCCCGCGGCGGCTACCTGGCCACCTGCAGCTGCAGCCACTTCATGACGCGCGACCTTCTCGCCCAGGCCATAGCCGACGCGGCTCACCAGGCAAACGTGCAGCTTAAACAGGTCGAGGAGCGCCAGCAGGCCCCCGACCACCCCATTTTGTGGGGCGTGCCAGAAAGCCACTACCTCGACTTTTTCATTTACCAGGTCGTTTAGGCAATCGCCGGGTGAACGGCGTGATATCATCGGTGAACGGTAGTTGAAACATAACTGATCGAAAGATCAACCAACACCGGGAGATGTCATGTTAGAGCTGTTCGGAATGTTCCTGCTCGCCCTTACGCCAATCATTTGGCTGGTAGTTGCCTTGTGCGGCCTGCACATGGAGGCTTACAAGGCCAGCCTTGGCGCCCTTCTCGTCGCCATCGTTGCCGCCTTCCTTGGTTGGCAGATGTCCGTGGTCAACATCGCCACCGCCGCGCTCGAGGGCTTTGCGATGGCAATTTGGCCCATCGTCATCGTCATCATCGCCGCCGTCTTCACTTATAACCTCACGGTTCACACCGGCGCCATGGAGACGATCAAGCACATGCTGTGCGGCGTCTCCAGCGACATGCGCGTGCTGGTGCTGCTCATTGGCTGGTGCTTTGGCGGCTTCCTCGAGGGCATGGCGGGCTTTGGTACCGCCGTTGCCATCCCGGCCTCGATGCTGGTTGCCCTGGGCCTCAACCCCGTGACCGCCATTCTCGCCTGCCTGATTGCCAATGGCGTGCCTACCATGTTTGGCTCCATCGGCATCCCCACCACGACCTTGGCCTCCATCACCGGCATCGACGCCATTCAGCTGGCCAGCACCCAGGCCCTGCAGGTCTTCCCCTTTGTCGTGGCTTGCCCGATCCTCATGGTCATGCTCGTGGGCGGCGGCACCAAGGCCCTTAAGGGCGCCCTGCCCGTGACCCTGGTCGCCGGCCTTTCCTTCGCTATCCCCGAGGTCGTGGCCGCCACCTTCATCGGCCCGGCCCTGACCGACGTCGTGGCCGCCGTGGTCTCGCTGGTCGTTACCTTTGCCTTCGCCCTGTCCCAGAAGGGCAAGAACGTTCCCGAGGAGTACTGCCTGGCCGGCCAGTCCGAGGGCGGCGCCACCGAGACGACCGCCGAGCAGGTCCGCGCCTGGTCGCCCTTCATCTTGATCTTTGTCGTGCTGCTGCTTACCAGCAAGCTCTTCCCGTTTATCAACACCCCGCTGTCGTCGATCGCCACCACGGCCAACATCTACGCCGGCGACCCCACCGCGACTCTGACCTTCACCTGGATCAACACCCCCGGCGTGCTGATCTTTATCTGCGGTATCGTGGGCGGCCTTATCCAGGGCTGCTCTGCGGCCGAGATGGCTAAGGTCCTGGGCGACACCTGCAAGCAGATGTCCAAGACCATCGTCACCATGCTTGGCGTTTTGGCCTGCGCAAAGATCATGGGTTACTCGGGCATGATTGCCAGCATCGCGGCCTTCTTCGTGGGTACCCTGGGCGGCGCCTACCCCATCGTGGCCCCGCTGCTGGGCGCCCTGGGCACCTTTGTCACCGGCTCCGGCACTTCCAGCGAGGTCCTCTTTGGCAACGTCCAGCTGCAGGCCGCCAGCTCCATCGGAGCCAACCCCACCTGGCTTGTTGCCGCTAACTCGCTGGGCACCTCGGCCGGCAAGATGCTCTCGCCGCAAAACATCGCCATCGGCTGCGCCGCCTGCGGCCTTGTGGGCAAGGACGGCGAGATCATGGGCAAGATCGCCAAGTACGCCTTTGGCTTCGCGATCGCCATGGCCGCGTTGATCTACGTCGGGTCCCTCGTCGTAAGGTAAGACGATCGGCAAGATGCCCTTCTCGCGTAGAGCAAAACGAAGCCCGCGACCTTTTAACAGGTCGCGGGCTTTTTCTTGGCTTAGTTAGCGAGAAGACCTCTTGCAGGACAGCAACAGCACGGCGCGGCGGGGCCTACAGCCTACAGTTCGTCTGCCAAGCGCTTCTTGCCCTTCTCCGTTATGCTCATGGCGTTGGAAAGCTGGGCACCCCTCTCGCCAAAGCGCGAGGTCATCTCGATATAGCCGCCGACCTTTAGGCGGCCCAGCGCCGTGCGAATGCGAAACTCGCTGACGCCCACGGCCACCGACAGCTCATGACGAGACAGGACCGACGGCCTACCGGTGCTTTGCTGGTCCCTAAGGACCCTGAGCAGAATCGCCTGCTCAACACGCCGCATGTCTGCAACGCTTGCGCGACCACCGTTAGCCACCGTGCCTCCAAGGAATGAAAAATCGATTGGTATGGAAGTGTCCATACCATTATGCAACACTTACCGGGAGATTTCCCAACAGTTGTTGTACTAATTTTAGTCTTCCACGGGGGTCTTTGCTGCACAGACAACATTCTTCTCGACACAAGTCGCTAACTTGGCGCGCTTGTTTTCTTCTCGGCGGCGGCGAAAGAACGCGCGGAGCTGCGCGGCGGCTTCTTCTTGAAGGACGCCGGGGGTGGCTTGAAACTCATGGTTGAGGCGCTCGTCGTGGCTGAGGTCAAAGAGGGTGCCCAGGGCGCCGCCCTTAGGGTCGGGCGCGCCGTAGACGCAACGGTCGACGCGGGCGTTGATCATAAGGCCCGCGCACATAAGGCAAGGTTCCAGGGTCACATAGACCGTACAGCCAGAAAGGCGCCAGCGGTCAAGCTTACGCGAGGCCTCGAGCATGGCCGAGAACTCCGCGTGGGCCGAGGGGTCGCGATCGGTCTCGCGGCGATTGTGGGCCGCGGCGATCACCTGGCCGTCGTGGACCACCACCGCTCCGATGGGCACTTCTCCCTCTTGGGCGGCAAGATCGGCTTGCTCAAGCGCCAGGCGCATATAGATTTCATCTTGCTCCAAGACGGGCTCCTCGCTTAACTTTTTGGGCTTATGGGGTAGGATAGTATAGCTTGCACTCTCGGAGGAGTGGCAGAGTGGTTGAATGCAGCGGTCTTGAAAACCGTCGTGCGGTAATCCCGTACCGAGGGTTCGAATCCCTCCTCCTCCGCCATGTGCGCCTTTGTTCATGGCGCTAAACCCATTGGAGGTTATGTCATGCTTACCGCCCTTATCATCGTCATTGTTGTTCTTGTCGTGCTGTTCTTTGTTTGGATGAACATCAACAACGGCATTGTTCGCGCAGACAACAAGTGCGACGCCGCTTGGCAGACCATCGACGCGCAGCTCCAGCGCAGGAACGACCTTATCCCTAACGTGGTCGAGACCGTCAAGGGCTACGCCGCCCACGAGTCCCAGACCCTGGGTGCTGTGACCGCCGCGCGCGCCGCCGTTGCCAGCGCCTCTACGCCCGAGGCCAAGATGGAGGCCTCCAACCAGCTGACTTCTGCGCTGCGCGGCTTGTTTGCCGTGGCCGAGGCCTACCCCGATCTCAAAGCCAATGCCAACTACCTGGACCTGCAGCAGCAGCTCAAGGACACCGAGGACCGCATCTCTTACGCTCGCATGAGCTACAACGACGTGGTCATGGACTACAACAACGCCATCCAGACCTTCCCCGGCAGCCTTATCGCCGGCGGCCGTGCGCCCCGCACCGGCTTTACCGTTGACGACGCAGGCGTTCGCGAGGCCCCCAAGGTCAAGTTCTAAGGCCTTCGGCTTCTTTACGCACGCAACGCGCAGTGAAACAGGCGCCAACCCACGGGTTGGCGCCTGTTTTTTGTGGCCTTGCACGGGCCACAGATACACTCGCGCAACTTTTCCTGGTTTAAATCGGTTCATGACGAGTAGAACGGCGTCCACGGTCGCACGCCAACCGGGCAAACGCCGTGAAAAAGGCCCTTGCCACTAAGCGAGGGCCGGTTTAAACCAGGAAAAGTCGCGCGAAGTTACGCAAGGATCCCTGCAAGAGGCGTATTTACTCCTTCGAAGCCTCGACGCGGCCACCACGACGGGTGCCGCGCACGCGATAGGCCACCCAGGCCACCAGGATGGCAGCCGCGGCCGCGTCGATGACGTGCACGATTTCCGACACGCTCCTGCTCGAGGACTTGATCGGGCGCTCGATCGGCTCGATGCCGGTCGTCGCAGCTGCATTGTTGTAAGCCAGGTTGCTCGCACGAGCATTCAGCCAGATATACAGCACGTCCTTGGAGGCACGGCGCAGGTTAGTGACATAGCTCACCGCGGCGCCGCGCTCCTCGCCACCCGCCGCGAGGGCCTTCTCCAGCTCGGATCCGGTTAACGAGTAGTCGAAGCTGCCGTTTCTAAAGATACCGTCCATGTACAGGCTGCCGCCTGCGCGAAGCTGCTGGTCGGCGTTCATATACTTCTGGTGGTCGCAGTAGTCGGTGACAACCGAGCCCTTGAAACCCCACTCGTCGCGCAACACGCCCACAAGCAGAGCCTTGTTGCCGCCGGCCCACGTCGCTCCCAGGCGGTTGTAGGCCGTCATCATTCCCGTGGCCCCGCCCTTCTTAACCGCGATGGCAAAGGGTCGCAGGTAAATCTCGCGCAAAGCTTGCTCGGTAAGCCAGGTATACAGCGAGTCGCGGTAGGTGTCCTGGTTGTTGCAGGCCAGGTGCTTCATGTAGCAGTACGTTCCCGTGACGTTGGAGCCCATTACGATGTTGGCGCCCATGTTGCCCGAGAGCAGGCCGTCCTCTGAGAAGTACTCGTAGTTGCGGCCGCCCAGCGCCGTGCGATGGATGTTGACCGAGGGCGCGTACCAGCCGTCAACGCCAATCGCGGCGCACTCTTGCCCCACCTGCTTGCCATACTCCAAGGCCAGAACATCGTTGAAAGTCTGGGCCAGCACCGTGGGGTTGGGGTATCCAATACCGTAGCTCAGCTGGTTAAACGACCCCACCTGTGCCGGGCCGTCGACCTCCTTGGTGCGCGGCTTGCCGATAGCGTCGATGGAGCTGGTGGCCAGGTAGCCGTGCAAGACCAGGTTCTCCATGTCGCTTAGGGAAAGACTGTTGATGACCTCGTCCCAACCAGAGTCGTTGTAGTCCATGCCCAGTTGGTATCCAAAGTCGGTGAGACGACCGTCTTCGCTCAGCTTATTGGACAAGGTCTGAGTGCGGGTAGGCACCTCCAGCTCGCCATCATCGCAAAGGTCCTGATAAAGCCGGGCGTCCTCGTCCACCTGGTCTTGGCCGTAGAGGTTCAGGGCCGCGACGCTCTCGCTCATCTCGCGATCGGCGTCGCTCTTGCGCGGGAAGGTCCCGGCGAAGTCCGCACGGGTCATGTACTGGATGTTCGCGCCCGAGTCGCTTCCATCGATGGAAACGCCGTCGCTCGCCTGCGCCCCGGTAAAACGATTGAGCACCATAGCACCCGTGGTCAGATCGGTGTCGCACAGGATATCGCGGTACATCACGCGCAGGTTGGTCTGAGCGCCTTCGATATCGGCCACGGTATGCGCGTCATGCTTGAGCTCAACAGCGTAGGTGCCCCGCTCAAGCTCGTAGCCAACAAAGCCGTTGCCGTTTGCGTCCGAGTAGTCATACGAAGCCACGTCATCCAGGGTAAAGCTCAGGACCACGTCCTCGCTTTCGCCCGGCTGCAACAGGCCGGTCTTTGCGTAAGCCACCAGCACGGTCGAGGCCTTCTCGATGCCACCGGGCGTGTACGGCGTTGTGCAGTACATCTGCACGACTTCCTTGCCGGCCACGCTGCCGGTATTGGTCACGCGCACGGTCTGCGAGAACACCGAGTCGCGGTAAACGCGCTCGTCCTCCTCAAGGTTTTGGTCCGCGACCTCCCAAGAGAAGGTGGTGTACGAAAGCCCATATCCAAACGGATACTGAACAACGCCCTGGTAGCCGATACCGTGCGCGTTGTTCACGCTATCCCAAAAACCCTCGGCGTCAGCCGTCTCGTACCAGCGGTAGCCAACGTAGATGCCCTCGACGTAGTCGATAAAGCGAGCAGCACTGTACTTCTCGGTGACTCCAACATTGGGGTTGTTCGTACCGTCTGCAGGGTACAAACCAGCGCTGTTGGTGTAGACGCCCTCGCCCATCTCGCCGGAGTTTGCCCAGCTCGCAGCGGTGCGCAGATCATAGGCGTACGTATCGGTCAAGCGGCCCGAGGGGTTGACCTTGCCCCACAGCGCGTCGACCACGCCCTGCGCGCCGTACTCGCCGGTAGCACCCACGATCATGCAGGCGTCGACGCCCGGGATGGTCTCGACCTCGCCCAGCTCCATCGTGTTGGTCGAGTTGACCAGCACCACGACCTTGTCGTAGTTTGCGCCCACGTAGCGCAGCAGCGCCTCCTCCTCGCTGGAAAGCTCCAGGTAGGTGCGGGTGGTATCGGTCTGAACGGCCCCGTTGCTCTGCGTGACCTTGTACTGGACCTGCGGGCAGTCGTTGCTCTCGCCGGTGATGCGAGAAATGACGACGATCGCCGTGTCCGAGAACCGCTTGGCGTTGTCCAGGATCTCGGTCGTGTAGTAGTTGCGGTCGTAGATGCTGGGCTCGTACAGGCGGCTGAACTCGTACGAGTGCGTGTTGAGCGCGCCCGCGGTCTGGCTGCCCAAGACGTTGCCCGACTTCTTGCAGTACGGCCGCTCACCGTAGAAACTGCGGTACATGTCGGTAAGCTCATCGTTGTACTCGTAGCCGCTCAAGTACAGCGAGTCCAAGAAGTCCGTATAGGTGCCGCTGGTCTGGCCCGAACCCGAACCGCTGACCACCCACTGCGTCGCCGACCAGCCAAAAACGTTGACCTTGGTCGTGTTAGCCGAGAAGGGCAAGGTGGCATCGTTGTTCTGCGCCAGGACCAGGCCCTCAGACTCGATCTCTTGGCACAGGTTCATGCCGGAGTTCATGAGGCCGTCCAGCTCGTCGTCTGTGATGTCGATCTTCTCGCTGCTAATAAAGGACTCGATGGTGTCGCCCATGACGAGAAGGGCCACGTTGATAGCCACCAACGCAACGACCGCCAGGCACAACGCAACGCGGCCCGCAATCCTAAGAACGCGACGGGGGCCTTTTTGCGGCCTCCCATCGCGCCCTTTGTCACTGCTTGGTTTTTTGAAATCCCTCAAGCGCACGTTACTTACTCGCTTTGTCGAACTCTTCCTTGAACGACGAGAACATCTTGCCCATGGCGCCGATCTGCTTGCCAACGGCCTTTGCGGCCTTGGCGCCGGCGTCGCCAGACGACTTGGGCTTTGCGGCCGCCGTCTTGGCCTTAGGCTTGGCCGAGGCCTGGCCGGCGGGTTTCTTGGCAGCCGCGGCGGGCTTCTTCACGGCGGGCTTCTTCACCGGCGCGTCGGCCGTGGCCTTGGCCGGGTCTTTAGCCGAGAAGGTCCGCTGCGGGCCGTCGTCCGCCGCCGGGTCGGCAAGCGTCGCCACCGGCGCCGAGACCGTGACGTTTGCGGCTTCTACCTGCGGCGGGTTGGGAATCTCTTCCTCGGGCGCCGCGGCCTCCTCGATGGCGCGCTTGGCCTTGCCAATGGCCTTACCCAGCGCAAACGAGCCCTTGTCGATGGCCTCGACGGTGGCTGCCGTGGTCTTCTTGTTGAACTGGGCGCCCTTGACCTTTGCGGCCGCGTAGCCCTCGCCCGCCTTGGCGGCGAGGCCGCCGCCAAGCTCCAGGTTCGCCGCCTCGTCGGACAAGATCATGTAGCCGTTGGAGTAGCCCTTGACCAGCGAAGGCGGGACCTCGAACGAGCCCACAATGGCGCGCGAGACGCCGCCGTCGCCAATGAAGAAGCGTGAGACCTTACCGGTCTTCTCGCTAAACTCAACGTCGTTGATGTAGCCCAGCTTCTTGCCGCCAACGGTCTTGGCGTCCATGCCGGTCCACATGATGCACGCGTCCCAGTCGACGCCCAGGCGCTTGCGGGCGGCGTCGTCCATGCCGTCGTCGCGACGGGTGACCTTGAGGCCCTTCTCGTACGGCTCAAACGAGTCCCACGCCACAAAAGCGTCCTCTCGCTTGACCATGCCTACCACGTCGGGACGGTGGACAAGCAGGCCTACCAGGTCTTTTCCGTCTGACGAGAAGACCGCCATGTGGACCTTGCCCAGCTTGGACAGCTTAGGGGCAGGCACGGCGTCTTTCTTGGGGCGCCGCGCCTGCTTCTCCACGTAAATCTTGACGCCTATGAGCTGGCTTACCTTAAACACGGGTTTTTAGGCCTCGACGTCGTCGGCGGCAGGCTCGTCCTCATCGGCAGGGGCCTCATCCTCGTCCTCGGCCACCTCGACGACCTCGACGTGGACGGCCTCGGCGGGGGCGCAGGCTGCCTCGTCGGCAGCGGCAACGGCAGAGGTGACCTTGTCGGCAACGCCGGTCACGGCATCCTGGACCTGGACAGAGGTGGTCTCGACCACGTCAGAGAGGGAGT
>CAVDXJ010000005.1:0-16139 GCA_963612765.1 Oscillospiraceae bacterium | reverse complement strand
CGGCAAGGTCCGGGACCACGGCGGCTGGTGGGCCTGCGCCTGCGGCCAGGTGAACGTCCGGCGCGACTCGTGCTGCGCGTGCCGCCTCCCCAAGGCCGCCCTCGTCGCGAACGAGGACGAGGCCAGCCTTCTCGCCGACGCCGACAAGCGCGACGGGGAAACCTACGCCGAGGCCGTGAGGCTCCAGGAGCAGGGCACCGTCGAGTCGCTCGCCAAGGCGATCGAGAAGTACGAATCCCTCAAGACCCACGAAGGTTGTGTTGAGCGCGCAACTGAGTGCGGCGAGAGACTATCAGCGCTAAAGGACGCAAACAGAAAGAAGCGAACTAAGCTAGGCATTGCCATCTCCACGGGAGCTGCCATAGCAATCGCGGCCGCCATCGTGATGACACAAGTTGTGATCCCGGCACAGGAACAAGCCCTCATAGAAACCGAATATCAGTACGTCACAGAGCACCTCTCTAATAGCGACGAGACAACATATGAATACCTCTGTGAACTCAAGGAGCTTGGTTATAAGGACACCGCAGATATCTACGAATCTCTCTACGAATGGCATTTTAAGCTTGTGGTAACGACTAAAGAAGCCTATGAAGCGAACGGATTCGTAAACCTCGCATATTACAACGGGTCCTCTCCTTTGTCTGAAACAGCAATTGCAGTGCTGAAATGCTGGGGTGGCCATCCCGGTGAAGAGAAGAAGGCTATTGTAGCGTTTACTTGCGAAACTGTTGCATACAAAGATGAGCCAAAGACATTCGTCTCTTACTTCGAGAACCTAAAGGGTGGAGTCGGAGCCGAAGAAGACGCCTATTACACTGTTGAACTTCGTAATTCCAGCACTCAAATTAAAAGAAGACAATACGGGAACTCTTATTTCCAAAAGGAGCCCGATTTTTGGGGGTTGACCACAGCAACTGCCAATATATATGTCGACGGCTTTGGCGCCTTCAGCCTCAACGAATTCGATAGTGAAGGAAGCTCATACGGCCAGGTTCTCTTCAGCGAAGGCGAAAACAAGATTACTCCCGCCGCAACCAGCGGAACTATAGTGGCCTCTGCTAACCAGTGATTTGGAATTCCGCCATGAGCGACAAAGAACAGCGCCAGCTAAATGACGTAGTCACTGATTCCAAGGAACTCTGGGCCTACCTCAAAGACAAGGCGAGCAGGCATAATTCGTACAAGCACTACACGACCGCCGACCGGATGCAGCAGATCGTCGCGGGACAATCACTCTGCCTTTCTCGTGGCGAGGGCTGGAACGACCTCAAAGACGGCCAACGATTCTTGGATACGGTTGACGGACGTGTGCGCTTTGGCGCGTGCTTTTCCTTCTCGATATCGGAAAACCTCGCGATGTGGATGTTGTACGGCGGAGTCAGGGCGAATGGCGCCATGCTCGACCTCACACCCACCATGATGAAGAGCATCGTTTCTCAAGAAGAATTCGAGTTAGGCCGTCTCGCGACGAATCGCGACTTCGTTCCCGAGACTACGGTACGAACTTCTGAAGGCTGCAAGCTCTACCTTGTCGACGTACTTTACTACGGCGAATCGAATGGTGAATACACCTTAAAACGTTCGGACGAGCGTGTCGACCACATGAAGGACCTGCCAGATTCACAAAGGCTGATAATGAAATCATACCCGTGGTCCTATGAAAACGAGGTCCGGCTCATGCTCGAGGTACCTGAGCTACTTGTTCCCGGAAATGTTGACCTCGCCCGAATCTCACTAAAAACTGACGAGGCCTCACTTAAGAAAAGGATTTATGCTGCCCCAAATAACGAGAGCGCCGATTTGGGCTACTGTCGCAGCAGACTAAAAGGAAAGGTCAACTGGGATATCTGTCGGAACTGCCCAGAGAAACACATTGGCTGAGCAAGGGCGCGTAGATTGGTGGCGGAAGACCCCGAGACAAAGGACATAACGTGACTCCCAGCACCACGCGAAGCACAAAACCGTTTCTCGCGACCGGGGCGGGCATGGTTTTGGCCTGCCTGGCAGCGTGTTTGCTATGGGGCTCGGCGTTTCCTTGCGTGAAGATCGGCTACGCGTTGTTTGGAATCGACTCGGCCGACGTGGCGTCGATCATCTTGTTTGCCGGGATGCGGTTTTTGATCTCTGGCGGGCTGGTTGTTGCGGGCATGAGCATCGCGCGGCGGCGGGCCTACGTTCCTGCGCGCGGCGACTGGCGGCCCGCGGCTGAGCTCTCGGTTTTCCAGACCATCCTGCAATACCTATGCTTCTACGTGGGGCTTTCTCGCTGTGCGGGCGTGACAAGCTCGATCATCGAGGCCAGCAACACGTTCTTAATCGTGCTGCTGGCGGTCTATGCGTTTCGCACCGAGTCGATGACCTGGCGAAAGGCGCTGGGTTGCGTGCTGGGGTTTGTCGGCGTTTTGCAAGTGAGCCTGGCCGGCAGCGCCGCGGGCGGGCTGAGTTTTCGTTTGGACGGAGAAGGGCTGGTGTTTCTCTCGACGTTTGCCGCGGCCATGAGCAGCAACTTGTCCAAGCGCTTCTCGAAAGATCATGACCCAGTGCTGCTCTCGGCCTGGCAGTTCGTCATCGGCGGGGCGGTGCTGGCGGCGGCCGGGCTTGCCATGGGCGGTCACGTGGCACCGGCGGCAGATGCAAACCCTGCGGCGGCGATCGCGCTTCTCGTCTACCTGGGGTTTATTAGCGCTGCGGCCTACTCGCTGTGGTCGGCGACGCTGGCCGTCAACGATGTCTCGCACGTGGCGGTCTTTGGCTTCATGAACCCGGTTTTTGGCGCGATTCTCTCGGTGCTGCTGCTTGACGAAGGTAACGTGCTGCGGCCCGCAGTGGCGCTGGGATCGCTTGCCCTTGTGAGCATCGGCATCGTGGTGGTTAACCGGCCGTCGGCGCGATAAACCGGCCCCGGCGGTAACGATTTGGGGCTGCCAGAACACGGCCGCCCGACTTATCCCATAGTAAAATCAGCTTCGATGAGTAGCGAAGGCATTTTTGGCCACGTTTGCCCAGTTGACAGAAGCCGGCAACTCACCAAATCGGGATTTACCATGGGATAAATCAGCCGGAATACGCACCAAGGCCGCTCCGTGTTGATTATCGACCGTTCCGCGCATGTCTCGTACTGGGTCCCGAACAGGCTAGACTGGGATACGGACGACCAAACAAACGACAAGGAGATTGCAATGGACAGCTTCCATGACCTTGAGGAACCGCAGGTAGATGCTGCGGCGACGACCTCCCCCACCGTCGACGACGACCTCAAGGCACTCGACCGGCTTGAGAAGACGCTCTTCTCGCACCGCTACGCCATCGACGAGATCGGCTCGCTGGGCGAGGTGATCGACCCCGCCGACGCCCTGACCGAAAGAAGCGAGGCCATCGCCTTGCTGGAAGAGGGGCGCATCCAGGCCCTGTGCGCGCCCGAGGTCGGCGAGATGCTGGACCGCCTTAGCGCCGCGACGGCACAGCTCGATGCGACCAAGGCCGCCCAGGTCAAGGTACTTAGGCGCGACCGCGCCTCCCTGGTCGACGTGCCCCTGGACGAGCAGACGGCCTTCTCGCGCCTCTCGGTCGAGGCAAACGACGTGTGGCACAAGGCTAAAGCCGCAAACGACTGGGCATCCTTCGAGCCCTACATCGACAAGCTGGTGGCCGCCAAGAAGCGCATGGCCGGCGCGATGAAGCCGGGCGTCGACCCCTACGACGTGTGGCTCAACGAGTACGAGGAAGGCACCTGCCGTGCCTTCTACGACCCCTTCTTTGCGCAGGTAAAGGACTGTGTCGTGCCGCTTTTGGCCGACTGCATGGCAAGCAGGCACAAGCCCAATCACCAGGCCTTGGACGGCCACTTTGACGAGGCGCGCCAGTGGGAGCTGTCAAACGATCTCATGGAGCTTGAGGGCGTGAACCCCAAGCGCCTGTGGGTAGGCAAGACCGAGCACCCCTTCACCGGCGGCCCCGGCATCGGCTTTGTCCTGATCGCAAGCCACGTCTACAGCGAAAATGTCTTGTCCAACGTCTTTAGCATGCTGCACGAGGGCGGCCACACCCTCTATGAGCAAGGCGTCGATATGTCGTACGCTATGACGTCGCTTAAAGGCGGCACGTCGATGGGCATGCACGAGGCGCAGTCGCGCTTCTTCGAGAACATCGTGGGCCGCTCCGAGGCCTTTGCGCGTCCTCTGCTTGAGACCATGCAAAAACGCTTCCCGGGAAAGCTGGGCAATGTCACTCCGCGCCAGCTCTACCTGGCCGAGAACTGCGCCGAGCCCTGCCTTATTCGCTGCGATGCCGACGAGCTGACCTATCCTTTGCACATCCTGGTTCGCTACGAGATCGAGCAGCTGCTCTTTAGCGGCGAGGCCACGGCAAAGGACGTGCCCGGCCTGTGGGCCGAGAAGTACAAGCAGTACCTGGGGCTGGACGTACCCAACGACACCGACGGCGCGCTGCAGGACACCCACTGGTCGAGCGGCGACTTTGGCTACTTCCCCACCTACGCGCTGGGCAGCGCCTTTGGCGCCCAGTTCAAGGCGGCCATGATCGCCCAGGGCATGGACTTCGACGCCGTGTGCGCGAGCGGCGACCTTGCCCCCATCAGACAGTGGCTGGGCCAAAACATCTGGCGCCACGGCCGCGCCAAGGACTCCGACGAGCTGATCTTGGCCTCGTGCGGCGAGCACTTCTCGCCAACGTATTACACCGATTACCTCACCGAGAAGTTCACCCGGATCTATCAGCTGTAATCGGCGCCGAGAAACCCGCTACGCAAACGAGCCCCTGGTCAAGCATGCTGCTTGCCGGGGGCTCGTTGCTGCGCGGCTCTGCGAGTTCCCTACCGGCCGGCCTGGGACTGGGGGCGAAGGAAGCGGTCGCAGACGTTGGAGGTGCGCAGGTACTCTTTGCCCTGGGGGTCGACAACGGGCACGAGCTTGGCGACGTCGTCGACAAAGTGGTTATCTGGGCTTTCGTGCACGTGCGGGTCGCACAGGGTGTAGCCGCGGCTGCACGCTCCCTGCCACCTGCCGGTATGCTCGTTTTGGATAAAGGACGCAAAGACGCAGTCGCAGCAATGGTTTCCAACAGCCATGAAAATCCCCTCTCCGGTTTGGTCTAAACACCGTATACCCCCAAGGAAGCGCCGATTGCCGTCAATCTTGCGCGCGGCCGAATGGCGTCGGTGACTTTTTGGGAAGGATGAGAGAACTGACGCAAGTTTAAAAACCGGCAAATGCCCAACCTAAGGAGACCGCATGGCAACCACCGCCGAGACTGACAAGACAACGACCCAAGACGTCACCTTCGCCTCGGCGGACGGGACGTCGACCATTCACGCAAGGATCTGGTGGCCAGACGGTGCTGCGTCCGGGGCGGACGGTGGCGAGAAGAGCACGGCGCCCGCAGGCGTTGTCCAGCTGGTCCACGGCATGAGCGAGCATATTCGCCGCTACGACGACTTTGCCCGCTACCTGTGCGGCCTGGGCTGGGTCGTGTGCGGGGACGACCACATTGGCCACGGCCGCTCGGCAGCCCCGGGCAAGCAGGGTTGTATGCCGGCCAAGGGCGGTGACCTGGCCTTGGTTGAGGACGAGCACACTCTGCGCGGGCTTGTGCAGGACATGGTGGGCACCGACGTGCCCTACGTCTTCTTTGGCCACTCAATGGGCAGCTTCATCACGCGCGTCTACCTCTCGCGCCACGCCGAAGGCCTGGCGGGCGCCGTGATCTGCGGCACAGGTACTATCCCCGTGGCCACCTCGAAAGCCGGCCACGTCGCGGCGCGACTGGTCGCGGCCGTGCGCGGGCAGGACTACCTGTCAAAGACCCTGGACAGCCTGGGCTCGGGCTCATACAGCAAGGTGGCCCCCGGCCCCACCGGCTACGAATGGCTGTCGTATGACAAAGAGAACGTAGCCAAATACGTCGCCGACGAGGAGTGCGGCTTCATGTTTAGCGCCGGCGGCTACTGCGCGCTGACCAACCTCACGGCCACGGCCTGCTCGCCCGCCTGCGCCGCGGCCGTGCCCCACGAGCTGCCGCTTCTCTACATTGGCGGAGACGCAGACCCGGTGGGCGACATGAGTAAGGGCGTCGTTGCGGCGGCACAGCTTGCAAAGGACAACGGTTCGAAGGATGTGACCTGCAAAATCTTCTCCAAGATGCGCCACGAAATCCTTAACGAGAAGGGCAAGATGCAGGTGTATAGGGCAGTATCCGATTGGCTAGAGAGAAAGGTTTGTCATGAGCACTGAGAAGTACGTGATCGCGCTTGACCAAGGCACCACCAGCTCAAGGGCCGTTTTGATCGACCGGGCGGGCAAGATGCTCGACGTCGTCCAGCGGCCGTTCCAGCAGATCTTTCCCCAACCCGGTTGGGTCGAGCACAACCCGCAAGAGATCCTCTTCTCGCAGCTGGGCTGCCTGACCGAGCTTATCGCCAAACGGGGGCTGACGGCCGACAACATCGACTCTATTGGCATCGACAACCAGCGCGAGACCACCATTGTGTGGGACCCCACCACCGGCGCCCCCGTGATGAACGCCATCGTTTGGCAGTGCCGCCGCAGCGCAGACCTGGTAGAAGAGCTGTGCGGCTCGCCCGAGGTGGCCGAGAAGATCCGCGCCAAGACCGGTCTTCTCCCCGACGCGTATTTCTCGGCCAGCAAGATCTGCTGGATTCTGCGCAACGTTCCCGGCGCCCGCGAGCGCGCCGAGGCGGGCGAGCTGCTGTTTGGTACCGTCGACACCTGGCTTATCTGGGTACTGACCGGCGGCCTGGTGCACGCAACCGACCCCACCAACGCAAGCCGCACGATGCTGTTTGACATCCACCGAGGCTGCTGGGACCAGGAACTTCTGGATCTATTTGGCATCCCAGCCTCGATGATGCCCGAGGTGCGCCCCAGCTCGGGTTTCTTTGGCGAGACGAGCTACCCCGGCATCCCGGCCGGCATCCCCATCACGGGCGTTGCCGGCGACCAGCAGGCGGCACTGTTTGGCCAGTGCTGCTTTGAGGCGGGCCAGGCCAAGAACACTTACGGCACCGGCTGCTTCATGTTGCTGCACACCGGCCACGAGGCCCGCACCAGCACACACAACCTGGTGACCACCGTGGCCGCCAGCGCCCCTTCTGACGACGGACTGGTCTACGCGCTTGAAGGCTCGGTCTTTGTGGCGGGTGCTTTGATCCAGTGGCTGCGCGACGAGCTGGGCATTATTGGCACCGCGGCCGAGACCGAGGCCCTGGCCTTGAGCATCCCCGACACCGGCGGCGTCTACATCGTGCCGGCCTTTACCGGCCTAGGCGCCCCCTGGTGGAACAGCGAGGCCCGCGGCGCGATCTATGGCCTGACGCGCGGTGCCGGACGCGCCCACATTGCCCGCGCGGCGCTTGAGGCCCTTGCCTACCAGATTCGCGACCTGTCCGATGCCATGGCGGCAGACGCCGGCGGGGACCTGGGCGTCCTTAACGTTGACGGCGGGGCTAGCGCCAACAACTTCCTCATGCAGTTCCAGGCAGACCTTTTGGGCTGCGAGCTGCACCGCCCGCAGAACCTCGAGACCACCTCGCTGGGCGCGGCCTACCTGGCCGGCCTGGCCACAGGCTTTTGGTCGGGCACCGACGAGCTGCGCGGGCTGCGCACGACCGACGACGTCTTCACGCGCAAGATGGACGTCGCGCAGGCAGATGAGCTTCTCGCCGGGTGGCACAAGGCTGTGGAGCGCACGGTTTTGTAGGGTGCGAAGGCCAGCAGGTCGGTGACAGTAACGACGCGCTGAGAAGGGCGCCGGGCGAGGCTTTGCAGCCTGCCCGGCGCTCTTTGGTTTGACGCGTTGACCTGCGGTGCGTTGGCGGGGCAGGTGACCTACCCCAGGACCTCACCGGCAATGCGGGCCGTCTCGGTAGCGTCCTTGGCGTAGAAGTCGGCGCCCACCATCTGGGCGTACTCGGGGTTAAGCACGGCGCCGCCTACCACGACCTTGCACCACGGGGCCTGGTCGCGCAAAAGCTCGATCGTCTGTGCCATGGCAGGCACCGTCGTGGTCATAAGGGCCGAGAGGCCCACGAGAAGGACGTGGTCTTTGACCACGGCGTCCACCACGTCTTGCGGGGGCACGTCTCGGCCCAGGTCGATGACGTCGTAGCCGTAGTTCTCAAGCAGCATCCGCACGATGTTCTTGCCAATGTCGTGGATGTCGCCGTGGACCGTGCAGACCACGACCTTACCCTTCGCAGGCATGGCGTCCGCGCCCTCGGCGCTCTTGCTGGCGGCGCGGATGGTCTCGAAGCCAGCCTTGGCGGCCTCGGCGGCGGCCATGAGCTGCGGCAAGAAGAACGTGCCCTTCTCAAAACGGACGCCCACCTCGTCAAGGGCGGGAATCAGCACCTCGGTGATGGCGTACATGACGTCGTGATCTGCCAGCACGCGCGAGATGACCTCGGGCATGGGGCCTTTGCGGCCGGCCAGGACCAGCTCGCGCGCCTCTTCCTCGGGGGTCGCGGCGGCGCCGGCGGCCGGGGCGGTCTTCTCGCCTGCTGCCTGGGCCGGGGCGGAGGCCAGCGCGTGCACGCCATCCTTGCGGTTACCGTTGACCTCGACGTAATGACGCGCGCCCTCGTCCTCGCCGGAAAGCACGCGCCACGAGTCGATGACGTCCATCATGCGCGGCACCAGCGGGTTCATGATGGCCAGGTCAAGGCCGGCCGCAAAGGCCGCGGCCAGGAAGGTCGCGTTGATGAGCGGCCTGAAGGGCAGGCCAAAGCTGATGTTGGAAAGGCCCAGAACGGTGCGGACGCCGGGCAGCTCGCGCTTGACGCCGGCGATGGCGGCCAGAATCTGGCGCGGGGCCTCCTGATCGGTCGAGCAGGCCATGCACAGGCAGTCGATGACCACGTCGTGGCGCGGGATGCCAATGGCGTCGGTTGCCGCCACGATCTTCTTGGCCACGGCGATGCGGCCCTCGGCGGTGGCGGGGATGCCGTCCTCGTCAAGCGTGAGGCCCACGATGGCGCAGCCGTAGTGCTTGGCCACGGGCAGGACCTGGGCCAGAATCTCGTCCTTGCCGTTGGTCGAGTTGATGAGGGCCTTGCCGGGGTAGCTGCGCACGGCGGCCTCGATGACCTGGGGGTCTGCCGTGTCGATCTGCAGCGGCAACGTGGTCACGCCTTGCAGCTCGGCCACAAGCTGGACCATGGTGGAGCGCTCGTCGATCTCGGGCAGGCCCACGTTGACGTCCAAGATCTGAGCGCCGGCGTTGGTCTGCGAGATGGCCTCGCCCATGATGTAGTCGTGGTTGCCCTCGCGCAGGGCCTCCTTCATCTTCTTCTTGCCCGTGGGGTTGATGCGCTCGCCAATGATGCCCACCTGGCCCATCTGCAGGGCGCAGATGCTCTGGGGGCCGGCCACGCAGAACCAGTCGCGCGGCGTCGGCTTGCAAGGCTTGCGCTCGGCGAGAAGGGCACGCTCGCCCGCGATGTAGGCGGGCGTGGTGCCGCAGCAGCCGCCCACGATGGTGACGCCCAGGTCAAGCATCTTGGCCACGGCCTCGCAGTACTCGGGCGCGTGGACGTCGAAGACGGTCTTGCCGTCCACGACGCGCGGCAGGCCGGCGTTGGCCTGGACCATCACGGGGCACTTGGCCCAGGGGATCATGCGCTCTACCAGGGGCAAGAGGTCGTTGGGACCAAGCGAGCAGTTGATACCAACGGCATCGGCGCCCATCGAGGAGAGCGTCACCGCGGCGACCTCGGGCGTGGTGCCCAGGAAGGTGCGGCCGTCCTCGGCAAAAGTCATGGTCACAAAGACGGGCAGGTCTGAGTTCTCTTGCACGGCGAGAAGGGCGGCCTTGGCCTCGGCCAGGTCGGCCATGGTCTCGATGATAAAGAGGTCGGCGCCGGCCGCGGTGGCCGCACGAGCCTGCTGAGCAAAGAGGTCATAGGCGTCGTCGAAGGGCAGGGTGCCCATGGGCTCAAGGAGCTGACCGGTGGGGCCGATGTCTGCGGCCACGTAGCGGACGCCCGACTTACGCGCGCAGGCGACGGCGGCCTCGAAGATCTGCTCGACGGTGGCGGCGTCTCCCAGCTTGTCGCGGTTGGCGCCAAAGGTGTTGGTGGTGGCGACGTCTGCGCCGGCGGCGGCGTAGGCAGCGTGGACCTCGGTTATCTCGTCGGGGTTGGAAAGGCACAAGAGCTCGGGCAGCTCGCCGGCGGCCAGGCCGCGCTCCTGCAGCTGCGTGCCCATGCCGCCGTCGAAGACCAGGAAGTCCTTGCCCGCCAGCACGTCCGCGAGCTTCTCGTCCTTAACGCGCAGCTTGCGCGCGGCCAGGCGGTCTTGCGGCCAGGGGCAGTCGAATTTCTTCTCGCCGTCTTGAGTCATGTTGTACCTCTCGACTGTATGGGATAGCAGCGGGTAGGCTGCGATCGGTCATTTGGGTTCATGATACCAGCGGCCGCCGGGTTCCCTAGAGCGGCCGAAGTTTGTACAAACATTGGTTACTTTTGAGAAAAGCGTACAAAGGTCGGCGCTTTTTAGGAACTGAGAAGGCCTGGTGTACAAACATCGGGCGGTTTGCGGAAGCGCAGGGTTCGGGGCGCGGCCCCGCTACGCCCAACAGGGCCTTCCCGTGGCGCGGATGTGGCAGAAATCGCGGCACAGGCAGTCCTTGCAGCTCGCATGGCTTGAGGGCTGGGCCTGAGCGAACATGCCTATCACGGCGGTCACGCTTTTGGTGGGGGTCATGAGGTTGGTGCGCGAAAGCGCGATGCCCAATCGCCGCTGGGCATCCACGCTATCGAGAAGGACCCGCTGGGTCTCCAGCGGCATGTCTCCGTAGCCGGGGCTAAAACGAAAGTTGGTGAAGAGGCCCCGCTCGTGGGCGTAGGCCACCAGCCGGGCCTCGCAGGCATCGGCAGCACGCTCGACCGCCGTTGTGGCAGCCGCGTCGAAGATGAGCTGGTCAACCGGGTTGGTAAGCGACAGGCGCCGCAGCTCGGCCTCGACCCCCATGCCAACGGTGACGGCCATGACGCCCACCGCCACCGCGCCTTCCATGTGCCCGGCGATCGAGTTGCCGAGAAGCTCCAGCGAGGTGCCCGCAAGCGTCACCGCGCGAGTGCCGTCGGCGCGCTCGCCGCACTTCTCGACATCAAAAACGCGCCAGGTACCGGCCGGGCGGCAAGTGTCCAGGCAGCGAGCAATTACCTGGTCGATCCGCGCGTCCAGCTCGGGGTCGATCTGCTGGCCCGCGTAGCCCAGGTAGCGCAGGACCTCGCCGCGGTCGACCGTCGCGACCTCGTAGTGTTCGACGTTGGCGGGCAAGGGCGGGACCTGCTACTTGGCGATGTAGCCGCACTCAGAGAGGGTCCTGTGGGCAACGGCGGCAATCTGGGGCTTGTTCATGCTGTAGACGTGCAGGCCGTCCACGCCGTTGGCCGCCAGGTCGCGCAGCTGCTCGCAAGCGTACTCAAGGCCGGCGCGGCCCTGGTCAACGGGCTCGTCGCCCGCCTGGACCAGGCGCTTGACGACCTTGGCCGGGATGGAGGCGCCGCAGTTAAAGGCCATACGCTGGATCTGTTTGACGCTGGTGAAGGGCATGATGCCGGCCACGATGGGCAACTTCACGCGGTGACGCAGGCACTTCTCGCGAAAACGGTAGAAATCGTCGTTGTCAAAGAAGAGCTGCGAGACAAAGTAATCGGCACCGGCCTCCTGCTTAAGGTAGAGGCTCTGGAAGCTCTCTTCCTCACTGGGTGACTCGACGTGGCCCTCGGGATAGCACGCGGCGCCGATGCACATGTTGGGGTGGTTCTGGCGCAGGTAGGCGATAAGGTCGCTGGCGTGGGCGAAGTCGACCACACCGACGCCGGGGCGCTTGTCGCCGCGCAGGGCCAGGATGTTCTGAACGCCCGCGGCCTCAAGGCGCTCGACGTAGGCGTCGACGTCGGCACGGGTGGCGCCCATGCAGGTAAGGTGCGCCAGGGCCGTGGTGCCCAGCTTGCCCTCGATGTCAGAAGCGATATCAACGGTGTTCTGCGAGTTGCCCGAGCCGCCCGCCGAGTAAGTGACCGAGATCCAGTCAGGCTCGTTGACCGTAAGCTCGCTGGCGATGCCGTAAGCGGTCTCGAGGGCCATCTCGCCCTTGGGCGGGAAAATCTCAAACGAGAAGGTCTGCTTGGCGGCTAACTTATCGGCGATCTTCATGGCTCGGTGCCTTTCTTTGACGTGGGCGCGCTCGCGGCGCGTGCAGTAGATGATACGAGCTTTTGGGCCTATTCACACATAAACGACGGCATACGGCCGCAGGATGTGGCCTGGGCGATGTCGAGAAGACAGTTGGCCACGCTCTCCTCGTCTGCGGGGCCAATGTGCCAGCGGGTCGCGGCCAGTACCGCAGGCATCGCGTTGGCGACGGCCACCGAGTTGGGGAAGTGTCGCAAAAGCGACAGGTCATTCTCGGCATCGCCAAAGCAAACGACCTCGTCTGGCGTGAGACCCAGGTGGCGCATGAGGTACTCGGCGCCGCGCTCCTTGCCCATGCCCGCCGGGGTCACGTCGATGTGGCCCACGCCCGGCATGGGGCAGGTGAGGTCGACGGCCGGGTTCTTCTCGGCTACAAAATCGCGAACCTCAAGGGCGCGCTCCCAGCTGCCCACCACGCGGATATTGGACTTAAAGCACGGCTGGACCGGAATCTCCTCGAAGGCCTGCTCGACCTTCCAGAAGTTGTCCTTGTGGGCAAGCACGTAGTCCAGGTCAACGTCGATGGCGACCTTCTCGCCGTTGTACTCGACGACCAGGTAGGCGTCCGGGATGCTTGCCAGGGTCTCTTTGAGGCCTTCCAGGGCCTCGTGCGCCAGGGGCGTCGAGTCGACGAGCTGACCGTCCAGGTAGACAAGCTGGCCGTTGCTCACCACGGCGGTGGAGTAGGCGCGCACGTCTCCCGCCATCATGCGGTCGAGGTCGCGGTAGATACGGCCCGTCGCCGGGGCAAAGTGAACGCCCGCGTCTTGGGCGGTGTGGATGGCCTCAAGGGCATACGGGGTGATGATGTGCTGGTCGCCGCTCCACAGCAGCGTGTGGTCAAGGTCGGACAGGACGAGTTTGATCATGGTGGGCCTAACGGGTTGCATCGTTTTTCAAGGCCCCTAGTGTAGCCAATGCGCGAGCGCCCCGCAGGTCACAGGCCCATTGCGGACAATATCTGCACCACGACCCAGGAGACGGCGATGGCGAGGGCCATGGGGATGCCCTCGGCCGCGGGCGACGTTGCTGTGGACGGTCCCCAGCGCAGAGCGACCGTCTTGGCTCCGCCCCAAGAGACGGCCCGGCTTCGCACCGACGACGCCGCGCCCGCGACGGCTTTGGCGACAAGGGCCAGCACGCAAGAAAGGCCAATGAGCAGCAGGCTTCCCAGCAGAGTTGTTGTGGTGGCCAGCGCCGAGTAGAGCTTAAGATCGCCTGCGCCTATGCCGTCCTCGATCCCCAGGCGGCCCATGAACGCCACCGAGAGCAGCAGAAGCGAGAAGACCAGGCACGCGTGGGCAAAACCCACCGCCAGGCAGTGAAAAGTCCCCTGCGCGCCAGGCGCCGCGACCGCCCGCAGGATGAAGGCGGCAAAGACCGTCGTCACACAGGCGTTGGGAATGACGCGCTCACGCAAATCCGTGACGCTTGCCCATAAAAGCGCAGCTAAAACGATTGTTTGTGCCAGGTTCTCCACGAAGATTGCCGCCATGGTTGCCGCCCCTTTCTCTTTGGTGGAGAAGAACCTAGCACGTGGGCAAGAGGGAGTTTGTCACCGTTTTGGCCCGTTTGGGCTCGTTCGCCATTAGAGCAGCCTTGCGGGCCTCAAACCAGCCTGAGGTCAGAGGGTTTTCAACATGCGATTAGTTTCGAACACGACATTTCGCTGTCAGATTGGTGATAGATTTGAAGATTCAAAAGGCCCTCACATAAAGGAGCGGCAAATTTTGGTTTCGTGGCTCATATCGCGCTATCTTCCCGCAGGCGCCAACTCAGAAGACCCGCAGGTACGCACCCAGGTTGGGCTTAGGGCTTCCATCACCTGCATCGTCTGCAACGTAGTTCTGTGCGCGGCCAAGGCGGCCGTGGGCCTCATGGCCGGCTCGGTCTCGATCGTGGCAGACGCGCTGAACAATCTCTCGGATGCCTCAAGCAACGTCGTAAGCCTGTTTGGCTTCAAACTTGCGAGCAAGCCCGCCGACGCCGAGCACCCCTACGGCCACGGCCGCTTTGAATACCTGGCGAGCCTTACCGTAGCCGTGCTTGTCTGCGCGGTTGGCATCAATCTTTTAATCGAATCGGCCAACAAGGTCCTGCACCCCGCCCCGATGGACTTTGGTCCCGTCACAGCCGCCGTGCTCTTGGGCTCGATGCTGGTCAAGGCTTGGATGATGTGGCTCAACGGACGGCTGGGAACGGCCATCGACTCCGAGACCCTGCGCGCGACGGCGGCCGACTCGAGAAACGACGTGCTCACAACCGCGAGCGTTCTTCTCGCCGCCGTGGTCTCTGTGGTCACGGGGTATGATCTGGACGGCATCGCAGGCCTGTGCGTGGGCGTCTTTATCTGCGTCTCGGGGGCTTGGCTCATCAAAGATGCAATCAGTCCGCTTCTGGGTCAGGCCCCAAGCGAGACCGACGTCAACGCGATTCGCGACAAGATCTTGTCGTATCCCGGCGTGTTGGGGACCCACGACCTCATGATCCACGACTACGGCCCGGGCAGGCGCTTCGCGAGCGCGCACGTGGAGATGGCGGGCGAAGGCGACGCGTTTGCAAACCACGAGGTACTGGACAGCATCGAGCGAGACGTACACGCGCAGATGGGCATCGTCTTGACCCTGCACTACGACCCTATCGTGACGCGCGACCCCACCGGCGACGACCTGCGCGGCTGGATCGATCGCCAGGTCAAGTGCATCAACGGCGAGCTTTCGGTCCACGACGTCCACAGCGAGAAGGGCTTCATCGCCTTTGACCTGGTGCGGCCCGATGACCTGGGCATCAGCGACGAGGAGCTTCTTGGCCGCGTGATGGCCACCGTGGCCAAGCGCTGCCCAGACGCCGCCTGCGTCATCACCCTGGACAGCGGTTTTATCTCGACGAAGCAGTAGGCCCGAAAGAAAAAATACGATATTGGGAATCCAAACCGCGTCAAAGACCGGCAAGAAGAGTTTCTGACAACAAAAGCCCAGTTGGCGTTCGGGTAAATGAAGCGTCTGCCCGCTAAATGCCAAATCGGATTCCCAATATCGTTCTTTTTACTTAGCCGCCGGCCGCAAAAGGGTCTCCAAGGTCTCCGGTACGCTGCGGCAGGGCCGGACGCGGGGGTTGAGACGTAATAGCTCGGGCTTTCCGGACTCCATGGCAAAGGGGTGCCCCACCAGGTCCAGCATAGGTACATCGTTGTAGTTGTCCCCAAAGGCAGCCATGTTCGCGGGCGCGATACCCAGGCTCTCCCCCACTTTCTTCAGCGCCACAGCCTTGCTCTGGCCGCGAGGCACGATGTCGTACCAGTCGACGCCGGAGCTCACCAGCTCAAACGTGTCCCCAAAGCGAGCCTTGAGCTCGTCAACCTCAGCCAGGGCCAAGGGGTCTGCCGGGTCCTCGTACCAGATACCAGCCTTTACCAGGTCGTCCGCCACGTCGCGCGCATCGTCAAAGGGCCGCGTCAAGTTACCCAGACCCGTCTCGGTTCGTTCATAAAACAGCTGGTCAGCGCGGTGGACATAGCAGGCGCTCACCCCGTTGAGCAGCAGGTGCAAGGTTTTGCTCGCCAAGATGAACTCGGCCATCTGGACCATGGCGGCCGAGTCCACAGGCGCCCGGTAGAACACCTCGCCGCTGTCCATGACCAGCATGCCGTTCTCGCAGATGTACAGGACGCGATCGGCCAAGCGGCCAAAGAGCCCACGCACGTTGAAGTACTGCCGCCCGCTTGCTGCCGCAAAGACAATGCCCCGGTCAAGCACGTGTTCGACCGCTGCAAGCACGTCGTCCCCAAGGCTTCGGGCCCGCCAGTCAAACAGCAAGGTCCCGTCGATGTCCGACGCCACAAGCTCGATTTTGCTCATCTCTCCCCCTAAACACCGTGCGCCGCGAGGCCGAATCCAGGCC
>CAVDXJ010000004.1:0-16922 GCA_963612765.1 Oscillospiraceae bacterium | reverse complement strand
CGACTGGTCGTCGGCAAAGGCGATAAGGAAATTGGTGGCCGCCGAGCAGATGTAACCCACCATGACGCCCGCCACAATGAGCATCGACATCGAGCCCACGCGCCGGGCGATGACCAGCACAAAACCTATGGTAAGAAGCGATCCCGCAAAAGCCGCGACCACCATGACCTGCGACGACATGGTTTGGCTCGCCCCCAAAAGGACGATCATCACAAGTGCCAGGACAAACTTCGCGCCAGATGACACGCCCAGGATAAAAGGGTCGGCGATGGGGTTGTTGAAGAAGGTTTGCAGCAGGTAGCCCGAAAGCGCCAAAGCCCCGCCCAAAAGTGCGGCCTCAAGCAGGCGCGGCAGGCGGATGCTCCAGATAATCTCGTAATTGGTGGGGTCGGCGCCCCTGTTGCCCACAAGGGCGGCCACGATGTCGTCAAAGGGGATGGCGATGCTGCCCAGGCACAGGCTCGTGGCGCATAACAACAAGAGAGCCACCGCCAAAGCGGCGGTCACCGCGACCGCACGGGAGGCGCGGCCTCCCTCGGCATACGTCATCGTGAGCTTGCCGGCCATGAACTCTCCCCCGCTTTTGTTACTTGAGTCTCGTGAGCTGCGTGAAGCCCTGGCCATCGCTACCTTGGATGATCTGCGAGAGTTCGCTGATGATCTGGGCGCTCGAGGTCATCTGCTGGTAAATGTTGGTGCCGGTGAGCCAAACGTTGCCGCTCTGCACGGCCTTGAACTGAGACAAGAGACTGTTCTTTCCCACAAGGTCGTCGAGCGAGTGAACCGAATCGTCGATAGAAGAGCTATAGACGATCACGTCGGCATCGCGGGCCAAGGCAAAGAACCGCTCCATCTCAAGGGTAACCGAGGCACTGCTGCCAGAGGAGGACGTATCGGCAGACGTGTCGTCAAGCGCGTAGGTACCGCCGGCAAGACGGATCATCTGAGCGACGTAGTCGCCGCTTCGCCTGGTCACAGCCGCGCCGTTGGAGTTGATGTAGAAGTAGGCCACCTTAACATCCGCGGCGTTCTTCTCGCTTTGGGCAGCAATCGTCTCGATCTGGGTGCGCTGCTCGTCAAAGATCTGGTTGGCCTTGTCCTCGCAGCTAAATAGGGCGCCGTAAAGCTTAGCCCACTCGATGCGGCCAAGAACCGTTGCCTCGAGGCTCGACTGCTCGGTGAGAACAACGACGCCCAGGTCCTGGAGCTTCTCTTTGACGTCGGGGGTGTGGTTGATCATGTTGTTCTCGATGGCCAATGTGATGCCGCTTTGCGCGATGCGCTCGTAATCGGGGGCGCTGTACTTGCCGCCGTAGACAACCGCGCCGGAGTTAAGGGCATCGACGAATCCTTGGACCGAGCAATCCTCGGCCTTGAGCGAGGTCATGGCGATGTTGCCGATAGCGCCCAGGTCATCTACCAGGCACATCGTGGACGACGAGACAAGATAGGTCTTGTTGGCGGGCAGGCTGATGACCGCGATGTCTGACGAGAGGCCGTCGGGCACCTGCGCGCCCTCGGGCACCGTGAGATAGCGCTCACCGTTAGAGACGCAGATGAGCTTATAGCCGCCCTCGTACTCGTCGATGGTGAAATGGGTGGCATACGAAAGCTCAACGGAGGCAGTGGGCTTCAGGTCGCAACCGATATCGGTGTTATGAAAGTTCTCGACCGTCGCAGTTGAAGACGCCGCGCTCGCGTCCGTTGATCTTTTGGATGCCGCGTTGGCAGAATCGGCCGCGACCATCGTGGAAGAATCAAAACGAATCGTGTACTCGATGGTGTGGGCCACTGACATGGCCAGGGTCTCTGCCTGGACGCTCATGTCGGTGTCCAAGGTCACAGGGACCTCGAAGGTCGAGCCGGGGTCGGTGGTAGTGGGCTCATAGTCCACTCCATCTACCGTCATCTTGTCGTAGTTGGAGCTGGACCACACGAGGGTCGCCGTATAGACATCGCCCTCTTTCTTGAGCGAGCAGGGAGAGACGAGGCTCGCACGCCCCGACCCTCCCTTGAGCTCGACCTCAATAAGGTAGTTCTCGGTCAAGGACGCGGCGCTCTTGTCGCTGGCACACCCCGTGAGAAATGGGAAGAAGATTGCGAGAAACACCAGGATAGAGAGGGCATACGTTGCCCTTATGCGCGTCCTTGCCTGAGTCATGCTACTTCAGCGCCCCCGCAGGCAGGCTGGAAGACTCGAAGACGAGCACGCGGTCGTACCACTGCTCCTTCTTGATGCTCCAGGCGGCGCAATCGGTATCCTTGTCCAGGGCCTCGACGGGCACGGTGTAGGTGTACTTGCCCTCGCTGTCCTCGACGTAAGGAATGTACTCCTCCTCGCTCGCAGCGGCAGCGGCCTCGCCAGTGCCCATGAAGAGCTTGCCGTAGCCGGTGCCCGAAAGGGTAAGGACGCAGCTCATGCCGCCATCGGCGACGGTGAGCTGAGCCTTGACGACCTTGAACATGTTGGAGCTGGAGGTCACGTCGATATCGTAGGTGCCCTCGTTAAGCTTGTCGGCGGTGATGCCGGCGGCGGTGGACTCGGACTTCTCGGTGGTGCCGTCGGACTTCTCGTCGCCCTTCTCGGACTCGGCCTTCTGCTCCTGGGTGGTGGAGGAGCTGGTGTCGGTCGAGGAGCTGGACTGAGAGCCGGAGCAGCCGGCAAAGGTCGTCAGCGCAAGGGCGCAGGCGACGGCCAGGGTGAGGACGTTCTTCTTCATGGTTCTAAAATCCAATCAATCAAGAAGGGCCCCGCGCGAGGAGAGAGACGCGGGACCCACGGAGCAACCGGTGCTTAGGCAAGAGCCTCGACGGCGGCGGTGGTGTGGGCCACGTAGATGTCGTCGATGGTGTCATACTGGCCCAGGCCCTTGAGGACGCACTCGACCTCGAAGCCGGCGGCGATGAACTTAGCGGCCCAGCTGTCGGGATCGGTGGCGTCGGCCATGTCGTTGTTGGCGTGGTCGCCGGCGACGACCATCAAGGGCGCAAGGACAGCCTTGGCGTAACCGGCGGCCTTGGCGGCGGCAATCACGTCGTCGCAGGTGGGCTCGGCCTCGACGGTGCCCACGAAGAACTGGGTGTAGCCCTTCTCGGTGAACTTCGCCTGCATGGTGGCATAGTCCTTGTTGGACTCGGCCTCGGTGCCGTGGCCCATCAGGCAGATGGCGGTCTTGCCGTCGTCGTAGGAAGCCATGGCCTCCTTGATGGCATCGGCGACCTTGGAGTAGTCGTCGTCAGAGGCCAGCAGCGGCTCGCCAAGGGAGGTCTTCTCGAACTTGTCCTTGTACTTCCCCAGCTCGTCCTTGACGTCGTTGTACTCAAGGCCATCCATGAGGTGGGTGGGCTGGACAACGACCTGGGTGACGCCGTCGGCGACGCAGCGGTCCAGGGCCTCGGTCATGTTGTCGATCGAGATGTTGTCGCGCTTCTTGAGCTTGTCGATGATGATCTGCGCTGTGAAGGCGCGGCGGACGTCGTAGTCGTGACCGTACTTCTCGCGAATGGCATCCTCGATGGCGCCGATGGTAATGTGGCGAGAGTCGTTGTAGCTGGTGCCAAAGCTGGTGACCAGGATGACGGGCTTGGCAGCCGCGGCCTTGGTCTCGGTGCTCCCGGTCGAAGCGGAGGAGCTGTTGTTGGAGCAGGCGGCCAAACCGACGGTAGCCAAACCGGCGGCGGCTGCGATGAAGTTCCTCCTGCTAACCTTGCTTTCCATTCTTAAAATCCCTTCCCTCTTTCCTTTGACGTTCCCTTTACCTATGAGAAACGTCCTTTACACCTGCAAATACCTGCGTATAGAGGTCATATATACGCAGGTATTATTTTGCCTTAAGTCCAAGGCGCTGGCTTCAATATAGTACTTCATTGAACCGTCAAGGGATAATTTCTTGCCTAGGGCATTGAGTATATAGACAAATTTGTGCGGTTCTATGATTTACCGAGAAAGACAGGCGGCAAAAACGTCCTCGAGCGAAAGCCCCTGCTCGAACTTGTCGGGACGAGAGATCAAGACGACGCCGCAGCTGGCCTCACGCGCGGCGGCCAGCTTCTGCGGAAGCCCGCCGGGAGCCCCCGTGTCCTTGGTGACCAGCCAAGAGGCGCCTACCTGCTTGAGGGTCGCCGTGTTGAGCTCTTGGCTAAAGGGGCCATGCATGCAGATGACGTTCTTGGCGGGAAAGCCCAGGCCAAGGGCTCGCGCAAGGCTCTCGACGGCGGGCAGGACACGAACGACAAGTCGGCTCTCGAAGTCCGGCACGTTAGTGTAGGCCGCAAGGTCCTTAGCGCCCGTGGTGACCAGGACGCGGCCAGGCAAGGTGGCGAGAAGGACGGCGGCATCGGCGATGTCTTTGGCGAGAAGGACCTGGGGGCCGTCGAGGGCGTCCGCAGCATCTTGCCCGCTAGCACAGATAGGCCGCAAAAGCCGCAGGTACTCGATGCCGAGCGCCTGGGTGGCGGCCCTCACGTTGGCGCTCACCTCGACGGCGTAGGGATGCGTGGCGTCGACGACCAGCGAGGCGCCGGCAAGCTCGTGCTCCATAGCGGCGGCGTCAAGGCGCCCCTGCCGCACCTCGATACCGGGCAAGCCTTCCACCAGCTGCGCCCCGTACTCTGTGGCCACAAAGCACGTGGCCTTAACGCCCGCGGCCGAGAGGCGCGAGCACAGCTCGTGGCCCTCGTGGGTGCCTGCGAATACCGCGATCTTCTCTGTCACGCCTTTGCCCCCGAGCCTTCGGAGGTGCGCGTGATGCTGTAGAGCAGCGCGTTCATGATGGCCGCAGCCACGGTCGAGCCGCCCTTTCGCCCGCGCGCGACGATCGCCGGGATATCGCTGTCGAGAAGGGCCTCCTTGGCCTCAACGACGTTCACGAAGCCCACAGGCACGCCTATTACCAGCAGCGGGTTCATGCGGCCCTCGGCGGTAAGCTCCTTGATACGAAACAAGGCCGTGGGGGCGTTGCCCACGGCATAGATCAAGGGGCCGTCCAGCTCCGCGGCCTTCTCAACGCTTGCCACGGCACGGGTGGTGCCGTGCTCGTGGGCGGCAGCGGCAACGTCTTCGTCTGCCATGTAGCACACGCAGGAGCAGCCAAGCTTTGCCAACGCGGGGCGCGAGATGCCCGAGCGGGCCATGTTAGTGTCGGTCACGATGGTGACGCCGCCGTCTGCCAGGGCCGCACGCGCCGCGTCGACGACCTCGGGCCCCGGCGAGAAGGTCAGCCTATCGGCATACGAGAAATCCGCCGTCGTGTGGATAACGCGCTTAACGATTGCCAGGGTGCGCGGATCAAACTCATCGACCTTCTCGCCAAGCTCTGCCGTGATGGTGGCCATCGAGCGGGTCTCGATATCGCTGGGCGTGCCTGCGACGGTGCTTTTTAGGTCGATGACCTGCACTTCGTTTGATTTGGACATGTGTTTCTCGCTTCCTTAGAACTCAATGCCGCGGCGGGCACGAACGCCCTGCTCAAAGGGGTGGCGCTCGCAGGTCATCTGCGTGACGTAATCGGCGGCTTCCAGGACAAACTGCGGCGGGTTGCGACCGGTAAGGACCAGCTCGGGACCCTCGGCTTTGCCTGCGGACAGGTCCAGGGCCTGCATAAGCAGCGCAGGATCGAGAAGCTCGGTCGAAAGGGCGCCCATCGCCTCGTCCAGGATAACGACATCTGCGACACCCCAGCGCATGGCCTCAATACAGGAGGCAAGATTTTGGTCGTGCTGTGCGCGCGAGGCCGCACGCTCCCCGTCGTTCATGCGAAAGCTGAACTTCATCGGGGGCTCGTCGTGCAGGACGCTAACGCTGCCCAGCTGCTGCAAAAGGCGTATCTCGCCGCTGCTTCCGTCCTTCAAAAACTGGCAGACCAGAACCTTTTTCTGGTTCGCAGCCGCCCTAAGCGCAAGGCCCATCGCGGCCGTGGTCTTACCTTTGCCGTCGCCGTGATAGACATGAATCATGCCCCGGCCTCCAAAATCTCGTAGATTTTATTCATGTCAAGAGCCTGGCGCAGTCCATCGGCCAGAAGGTCGTACTGCCGCTGACGATAGGCCTCGCGCGGCTCGGCCGCGGAAGGGGTGTACTCAAGGCCGCGCCGTGCCATGAGCATGCGCACAAAGGCCTCGACCACACCGGGAGCGTCGAAGAAACCGTGCAGGTAAGTGCCCAAGACGTTGCCGTAAACACAACCTACGTGGCGGCCATCGGCCGTGGTGACGTAGCCGTCGTCGCGGGCTCCTGTGACAAGCTCGGTCGCGCCCATGTGAATCTCGTAGCCCTCAAGGCGAAGCCCGTCGATAGGAAAATAATCGCTGCGCATCCGCACATAAACCTCGCCGGCACCCGCGACCAGGGACTTCTCACCCGCAAAGGTAGTCCGCGTGGGAAGAAGCCCCAGGCCCTTTGCCTCGCCGCCACCTTCCACGCCCAGGGGGTCGCTCAGGGTTCGGCCCAGCATCTGGTAGCCGCCGCAAACGCCCATGACAAGGCTACCCTGGTCAGCCAGCTGGCAGATGCAGGTATCCAGGCCCTTCGCGCGAATAAAGGCCAGGTCGGCAAGGGTGGACTTAGTGCCAGGAATGATGACCAGGTCCGGACGGCCAAGCTCGGCGGCCTCAGTCACGTAGCGAACGCCAACCAGCGGGTGACGGTCGAGCTCGTTGAAATCGGTGAAGTTGGAAAGGCGCGGCAGGCGAATGACGGCCACGTCAAGCACGCCGCTCCCCTGCCCGCGCGCCGCCAGGCGACTCGACAGGGAGTCCTCATCATCCAGGTCAAGGCCCATCATAGGCACGACACCCAGGACAGGCAGCCCGCACAGCCCTTCAAGTTGCACCAACCCAGGCTTTAGGATATCCACGTCGCCGCGGAACTTATTGACCACCAGGCCTTTGACCATCGAGCGGTCGGCCTCGTCGAACAGCTGCAACGTTCCATAGAGCTGCGCAAACACGCCGCCGGGGTCGATGTCGCCGGCGAGAAGGACCGGGGCTGCCACCATGTGGGCCATGCCCATGTTCACAAAGTCGTCGTGGCGAAGGTTTATCTCGGCGGGGCTACCGGCGCCCTCGATCACGATGACGTCAGACTCTGCGGCAAGCTCGTCGTAGGAGGCGCGCACCTCGTCTACCAGGTTGTGCTTGAAAGCAAAGTAATCGGCCGCCTGCATGGTGGCGCGCGGAAGGCCGCGCACGATCACTTGGCTGCCGCGATCGGTCTGGGGCTTGAGCAGTACTGGGTTCATGCGCACGTCGGCGGGGACGCCGCAAGCCTCGGCCTGCATGGCCTGGGCACGACCAAGTTCCAGGCCGTCTGCCGTGACGGCGCTGTTCAAGGCCATGTTCTGGCTCTTAAAGGGCCGCACGCGCAGGCCGTCCTGGGCAAAGATGCGGCACAGGCCCGCGCACAGGATAGACTTGCCGACGTTGGACATGGTTCCCTGGACCATGATGGGGCGCGCTGTCATCTTTGGCCTTTCTCTTGGGCGGCGCGGGCTAGAACGTCGCCGATTGCCTTGACGAGACGATCGTTTGACTCGGGGTCCTTGACGGCCACACGGTAGAAGCCGGGGCCCAAACCGTGGTAGTTGGAGCAGTCTCGCACCAGGACACCATGTTGGGCAAGCTGCTGATAAAGACCGGTCATCGGCGAACGAAACATGAGGTAGTTGGCCTGGCCGGGCCAAACCTCGAGGCCCAGAGCGGTAAGGTCGCAGGCTAACTTGGCCCGAGAGTCGGCGATCTTTTGCAGGCACGTGTCCACCCACTCGCCATCGGTAAGGGCGGCGACACCCGCCGCTTGGGCCACGCACGAGACAGGCCAAGACTGGCCGTGCGCTTCGATCCTGGCAAGGATCCCTGCGTCAGAACACAATAGATAGCCCAGTCGTAAGCCAGCCATGCCATAGAGCTTGGTGAAGGCACGCAAAACCACGAGGCCCTTCTCGTTTTCTACCTGGTCTTTTATGGAAGACGAGGCGGGGTTGGGCAAAAAGCCGTTGAAGCACTCGTCCACAACCAGAACGGCGCCTACTTCACGGCACTTGGCGAGAAGGGCAAGCAGAAGGCCGCGCCCCATGCAAAGCCCCGTGGGGTTGTTAGGTTCGCAGACAAAGACGGCGTCGATGCCGTCGACCACATCATCAATGAGGGACGCTGTGGGGACAAAACCGCACCTCTCGGCGAGAGTATAACGTTGTACTTGGCAGCCTGCTTGGACAAGCGCGTCCTCGTACTCAGAGAACGTGGGCGCAAGCACCAGCGCCCGGCGCGGAGCGAGGGCGGCCGCAAGGCGAATAATCAAGTCGGCGGCGCCGTTGCCCACGCAAACGCAGCTCTCGTTCACGCCGTCATGAGCGGCAATGGCCGAGACAAGTTGCCTGCTCTTGGGATCTGGATAATAAATCGCCTGGTCAACAGCTGCGATCGCAGCCTCACGGGCAGCCGGCGACATCCCGTACGGGTTAACGTTTGCCGAGAAGTCCAGCGGTTCGCCGCCAAAACGCTCACGGTACTCCTCGCGACAGCCGCCGTGGCGGGTCAATGGCATCGTAGGCTGCAGCATCACGCCACCCCCAATACCGCAAGAATCGCCCAGCGAACAATGCAAGTAAGCAGGAGCATTGCCGCAGAGGCTGCAACCATCAAGCGATTTGCGCGGGCGATGTCGGAGACCTCGATTGCGCGCTTCTCGTCGCCAACGGCGGGCTTGTGGACAAGCTTGCCAAAGTAGAAAGCATCTCCCAAAAGCCGCAAGCCAAGAGCACCGGCGCAGGCCGCCTCGGTCTGACCGGAGTTAGGGCTAGTGCTCAAAGACCAGTCACGACGCCAAATGCGCCAGGCGCCGGGAGCATCAAAGCCCAAGAGCGGACAGACGCACACCATGAGAAGCGCCGCCAAGCGCGACGGCGCAAAGTTACAAACGTCGTCCAAATGGGCGGCGGTGCGACCAAAGTCCAGGTAGCGGTCGTTTTTATAGCCAATCATGGAATCCATGGTGTTCACCGCCTTGTACGCCAGGGCCAATGGCCCACCGCCGAGCGCCATGTAGAAGAGCGGCGCGATCACGCCATCGGCCGCGTTCTCGGCCACGGTCTCCACGGCGGCGCGGGTAACGCCTGCTTCGTCCAAGCACGCCGTGTCGCGGCCCACGACCATCGATACCGCCACGCGCGCAGCCGGCAGGTCGCCTTCTTCAAGCTTGCGGCCGACGACCATGGTCTGGCGGCGCAGCTCACAGGTCGCCAGGGCCTGGTAGCACATCAAAGTTTCAAGCACAAAGCGCAGCTGCCACGCAACAAGACCCGCAAGCCACAAAACGCCGCACGACAATACCAAAGTCGCGACAGGAAGGCAGAAAGCTAGTACCGCACCTGCGTGGCGACGCCCCTGCGGCGTGTCGGGAAACGCGGCGCGCAGGCGCTTCTCGGCCCATGTGATGGTGCGGCCCATGCCGACCACCGGGTGCGGGAGCCAGCGCGGGTCGCCAAAGACCAGGTCGAGCAAGAAGCCCAAAATGATCGCAAGGACATGCGTCATTGCAGCCCTCCGTGCTTCTCAGCCCAATCGGCGCAGGCCAGCACAAAGCGCTCGGCAGGCGTGGGGTCGCCCGGCCAGTACAGGTGCGGGTAGCCCGCGTAGAGAGAATCCGTTTGGAAAGCCGCGTGCCACTCGGTTGTGCGCCCAGGTTTTCTCGCCACAAAAGACTCGCCCTCATCGGCCGAGTGCCAGTAGTGAAACTCATGGGCGCGTAGCTCATGGCCCTTTTGGGCCAGCAGACCATCGGCTTGAGAATCCATCTGGATGTAACCAAAATGCCTGAGCTTGCCCTCGTTTTGAGCATCGCCGGGCAAGACATCTGCCATGGGATATGCGTTTCCTTTGGTGTCGACCAAAGTGTGTTGCAGGTACATGAAGCCGCCACACTCGGCAACGCAAGGAAGACCCGACAGCACGGCCTTTTGCACGCCACGTCGCATATCCACGTTGGAAGACAGCTCGGCAGCATAGACCTCGGGATAGCCACCGCCCAGGTAAAGGCCGCAAGCATCGTAAGGCAACGCCTGGTCTTTTAACGGGCTGAACTCGACCAACTCAGCGCCCAACTGCTCAAGAAGGTGCAGGTTCTCGGTGTAATAAAACGAGAAGGCCGCGTCGTTTGCAACAGCAATGCGCGGACGGGCTTGTGTGACCGGCGAAGGTGTCCAGTGTTCCACGTCGAGCTCGGGCGCAGACTCGGCGAGCTTGAGCAAGCCGTCCACATCAACGGTCTTCTCCATAGTTGTTGCCAGCGCGTCGAGCTTGGACTCGAGGCCCGCGACCTCGTCGGCGCCAACAAGGCCAAGGTGGCGGCTCTCAAGAGCAAAGAACGGGTCGCGCGGCACGCAACCGTAGACTCGAACGCCGCACTCCTGCTCGATCATAGGCGCGATCATCTTGCACAGGGCCTCAGAGCACTGGTTTAAAATCACGCCGCGCACGTTGGAATCCACGCGAAACTTGACGAAGCCCAGGAGCAGCGCCGCGATAGAGACCGAGGACCCGCGGGCGTTGACCACCAGGACCGTCGGCGTCTGCGTGACGCGGGCTACGTCGTAGCTCGAGGCCGTCGCGCCTTGGCCCAAGATGCCGTCGTAGTAGCCCATGACGCCCTCGAGGATGCTCACATCGCAGCCATCGGCACCTGCGCACAGCAGCGAGCGGACGCGATCCTGGTCGCAGAAGAACAAGTCGAGATTACCCGTCTTGGCACCCGCCAGCTTACGGTGAAACGTGGGATCCAGGTAATCGGGGCCCACTTTAAACGCGCCGCAAGTCAAGCCACGTTTTGCAAGAAGACGCAGCAGACCACAGACCAGCGTGGTCTTGCCCGTGCCAGATGCCGGGGCGGCAATCATGATTCTTGGGACACGGCTCATCACACACGTCCCTTCGCGCTCACGATAAAGACGGGGTTCTGCGCGCGCATCATGTTGTAGCCGGCGACGGCCTCGGCCCGGGCGGCCTGGACCTGCACAGCCTCGAAGCCCTCCCACCCGTCTGCGGCGAGAAGTGACGTCGCAGCAGCAAGGGTCTCGAGAGTAACGGCCGAGACGCAAACCCGCACCTGCGGGTTCTTCTCGCGTGCAAGGTCGAGGACCTGCGCCAGGGTACCGGCCGAGCCGCCGACAAAGACGGCGTCGGGGGCCGAAAGATCAACAAGCGCATCGGGCGCCACACCCTCGATGACCTGCAGGTTATTCAATCCAAAACGCCGAGCGTTGCAGTGAGCAAGCTCCACGGCCTCGCCCTTGCGCTCAACGGCAAAGACCCTGCCTTTATTGGCGAGAAGCGCGCATTCGACGCTCACCGACCCCGTTCCCGCGCCCACGTCCCAAACGGTGTCGCCAGGGGCAACACGCAGCTTGGACAACGCGACGGCGCGCACCTCCTGCTTGGTCATAGGCACGTGGCCGCGAACGAAGAGCTCGTCGGGAATCCCCGGCGTGGCCCACGGCCAGTCGATCTCGGGTTTCTCGGCACAGGCCGTCGCTTCGACCAACATCACGCTGAGCTGGTCGAATTCAGCACCCGCGAGCTCATCCGCCGTAGAGACAACAACTCGCTGCTCGGGGTAGCCAAGGCGCTCCCCCACGCTCACGCAGGCGGCGCCCAGGCCGGCCCCGGTCAAACGGGCACACAGCTCGCCAACGGTATTCTCGCCGCCGGTCACCAAAAATAGCTCCGGAGTTGTACGCGCCAGCCCAACCAGGTCGCAGGCCACGCCGTGGGCCGAGACAAAACGCCAGTCCTGCCAGGGGCGCTCCAGAGCCGCAGCCAGGCACTGCATCGAGCTGATGCCGGGGACCGTCACGACCTCGGCATCGCCCAAGGCCCCGCGGATCTTCTCGGCCAAACCTCGGGCACCGCTGAACATGCCCACATCGCCGCTCATCGCAATCGCGGCTCGCTCCCACGTACCGCCCTCAAGGGCCGCCAGCACATCGGCGCTCACGACCGCAGAGACAAGCCGGGCGTCAATCGCAGGCAAAGACTCTAGCAACCGCCTGGCGCCCACAACCAGGTCGGCTTTCTCCAAAGCCTCTTGCGCCGCGCGCGTCATGAGGGCCGCGTTACCCGGCCCCATGCCCACGATGCTAACCGTACGTGCCATGACCTGCCCCTAGTCCTCGATCTGTCTGTAGCCACGCGGGGTCACCATCTTGCCACGCACCACGCGCGTACGGGCATTGCCTACGTAGACCGTGGTGAACATGTCGGCCTCAAAGGTGAGAAGACCCTCGAGGGTGGTAAGGCCGCTCTCTTGCCCCTCGCGGCCAATGTTGCGCACCCAGCCACAGACGGTATCGGCGGGCTTGCCGGCGTCCATCATGATCTGCGCGGCGCGGGCCAGGTGATCGGCACGGCGCTTGCTGCGCGGGTTATACAGGGCCACGCAGAAATCGGCCGAGGCCACGGCAGCCAGGCGGCGCTCGATAAGGTCCCAGGGGGTGAGCAGGTCAGAGAGGCTCACGCAGGCGAAGTCGTGCGAGAGGGCCGCACCCAAAACGGCGCTTCCGCTCTGCGCGGCAGTGACGCCCGCCACGACCTCCACCTCGACCTCGGGATAATCCTTGGCAAGCTCAAGCACGGGGCTGGCCATGCCGTAGACGCCCGCATCACCCGAGCAAACCATCACGGTGTCGACGCCGGCATTTGCGCGCTCAAGGGCCTCGCGACAGCGCTCGATCTCGCGCAGCATCGGCGTGGCTAGGGTCTCCTTGCCGGGAAACAGCGGTGAGACCAGATTCACGTAGGTGGTGTAACCCACGATAAGCTGGGCACGCTCGATGGCCGCATGGGCCTCGAGCGTCATGTTCTTCTCGCCGCCGGCACCCATGCCAACAACGGTCAGTCGCTTCATTTGGTCCTCCTGTCCGGGCAAGCTGCCCGATGCTCAGCGTGAGATTTCTTGTCCTTAGGGCTCCATGAGAGAAAGCGCATCATGCACCGTGGCCACGGCGACGGTCACGCCGTCGTAGGCGTGCTTGGGCCACGACAGGCTTCCCCCGCCCACAAGAGCCGCCCGCTCGCAAACGTTGTCGACGCCCGTCACGCTATACACGAAATCGGACGGCTCGCTCACGCAGCCCTTGACGCGGCACAGATCTTCTGAGAGATAAGTCTTGAGCTCCCAGCCGTGGTTCTCGCAAAACTCAATAAGCCCCTGCTCATTGGCCTTAAGCTCATGGGAGCGCACTTGCGCCACGGCCCTGGGGTCAAGGACAGTGCCAACGTCGCGCAGGCCCTCCAAAGCCGATTGCCACGCAGCTTCGATTTCCTCGGCCGTTTTACCGCGTTTGCAGCCAATACCAACGTTGACGCAGCGCGGGATGAGCCAAAGGGCCTTCTCGCTAACGCCCACGCGGCGAAGGGGTGAGATAACCACGTCGGCCTCGTCGATCTCGAAGCAGCGAGAGACCCCGGCAGGCCATTGCTCCTCTAAGGGCACATCCGAGAAGAGCTTGACCACCTCTCCTGCCAGCAACTTGCCGCTCACATGCTTGATGGCGCGCAGATTGTCGATGGCAAGATCGTGCTCGGCGGCCCAGGTGTCGACCGCCCACACACCGCGGCCGTCGGTCGCGGTCGTGAGCACCAGCGTGGAACCCGTGGCCTGGGAGATGTGAGACGCAAGGCGGTTGGCCCCGCCGATATGGCCCGAAAGCAAAGGGACGCACCAACGGCCGCCCTCGTCCACCACGACAACCGCCGGGTCACTTGCCTTTGACTTCACGTGCGGCGCGATCGCGCGTACAGCGATACCGCAGGAACCCACGATGACCAGGGCGTCGTCAGCCGAGAAGTGCTGAGCGGCCCAATCAGCAAGCGAGATATGTTCGGGGCCAAAACACGATGTGACGTCGGCCGACCATCCCTCATCAACCAAAGCGCCGCCGACCTTCTGAGCAAGACAAAGGCCCTGCTCGGTGAAGGCGATCAGAGCGACCCGGCGCTTAGGGCGCGTCGCCTTGAAATAATCGCTATACGGAAACATCGCCGTCATGCGCGCACCACCAGCGTCGTGAAGTAGCCGCCCTTCTCGGGCGCGTCGTCTAGACTCTGCGCCACAATCTCGCTCTCCATACCGCAATCCTGCACAAGCGAGGCCTTCTCGTACGCGCCGGCCTCGCGAAGCTCCTGGCGCAGGCGCGGCAAGGACTTGCCGGCCTTCATGATGACCTTGGTACCCGGCAGACTCATGGCGTCCACAAGCTCGCCGTAACCCGAGGGCACGACGGTAAACGGCGAGGTCATCGAAGGCGTGAGCGTAGTCTTAAGACGCGCGGCCACGGCACAAAAACTCGGCACGCCGGGAATCATCTCGCACTCGTAGCCTTGCTCGCCCAGGATATCCATCATGTATGAGAAGGTCGAGAAGATGCTCACGTCGCCCAGGTTGGGCATGGCAACGTCAAGGCCGCGATCAAGCTCGGCGGCGATCAACTGGGCGGCGGCACGGTGGGTACGCTCGAGCTCTGCCGGGTCCTTGGTCATGGCGAACTCGAGGCGCACAACGGTCTTATTCGAGAAGTCCACACGAGCGGCCGCGATGTCAAAGGCCGTGGTAGCGCCAGAGGCATTGACCGGCACCGCAACAACGGGGCAAGCCTCCATGACCTGCACGGCCTTGAAGGTCAAAAGATCGGGGTCGCCAGGGCCCACGCCCACGCCGTAAAGGGTGCCGCGCAAGGAAGCGCAACCGTTAGCCGTCTGTTCCATCGCACTGTCCTCTCTTATCAATAAAGCGCAGGTAAACCGCAAGAGTTACGCATCTTTCCAATAAGCTCCCCGGCACCTGCGGTTCGGCCAAGCTCGCCGTGCTGTTTGCTGAACATAATCGCCTCGACCTCAAAGGCACCCGCCGCGCGACGCGAAACGTGGTCGCCAACGGCATCGACCAACGAGGCGCAGACCTCGCGCAAGAGACCTTCTCGCTCAAGGACATTGAGACAAGCGTCAGTGGTCGAGCACGCCATGAGCTCGCAAGCCACCTCGTGTGAGCACCCCGCGCAGGCAGCATAGGCACAGATGGCCTCGCGGCGGCAATCGGCGGTGCGCGAGTGCGTGTCCATGACACCTGCGGCAACCTTCACGAGCTTTCCCGAGTGGCCCACCACCAGCACGCGCTCAAAGCCCTCGGCGGCGCAGGCGTCCAGGGCTTCTCCCAGGTAATTGGCAAATTCGACGCGCTCAAGACCATCCAGCTCGGGCAGGGTCTCGGCAAAACCGGCCCCGTAATTACCCGGAACAAGCACCAGATCTCGGTAACCAAGCGCAGCCTTCTGGCGAATCTCGAGTTTGATCGAGTCGATGAGCGCAGCGACGGACCGCGGCCACACAATACCGGTCGTGCCCAAAATCGAGATACCGCCTTCGATGCCCAGATGCGGATTGAAGGTCTTGACACCCACGCGGGCGCCGTCGGGGGCATAGATCGTGACAGCCAGCGCGCATGTCTCGCCAGCCTGGGCGCGAGCCTTCTCGACCTGCTCGGCAATCATCTGGCGAGGGGTCGAGTTGATGGCCGCAGCTCCCACCGGTTGGTCAAGACCCGGCTTGGTCACGCGGCCAATACCTTCGCCGCCGTCAATGGCAATCGTGCCGGCTGGACCGTCCGTGCGCTTGACCTCGGCATATATGAGAAGGCCATCGGTTGCATCGACATCGTCGCCGCCGTCCTTGCGAACGGCAGCAACGGCACGCGTGCCACCGTCAAGAACAGCGCCGTCGATCACGTCGGCGTCAACCGCAATCCCCGCAGGCGTCTTAATCGAAGCCCGCGCAGGCACGCTGCCGCTCAAGAGGCCGGCCGCGGCCGCCCCGGCTGCCATCGCAGCGCAGCTACCCGTGGTGTATCCGCAACGTAGGCGCTTGGTTCCCGTTGTCACGTAGTGCTCGAGAGCCACCGGCGTCAGGCCTCCGCGTGCGATGAGGCCGTGGCCGCGCGAAACAGGGTCTCGAACGTGGGATCATAGAGCTTGGACCGGTCGTATGGCCCGGCCAAAACGCCGCCCACAAAAACCAGGGCCGTCAAGTGAATGTCGTTCTCCTCGCCGGTCTTTGCCAAGGTGCCCACAGTGCAGCGCATAACGCGCTCATCGGGCCAAGTGGCCTTGTAGACAATTGCTGCAGGGGTATCGGCCGTGTAAGCACCGCCGGCGAGAAGCTCTTCCTGCAGTTGGGGCAGCATGCCCGCCGAGAGGAAGATGACCATAGTGGAGCCATGGGCCGCAAGGTCGCGCGTGGCTTCGCCCGCAGGCTTTGGCGTGCGGCCTTCAAGACGCGTGAGGATGACCGACTGGCTCACAGCAGGAAGCGTCAGCTCGGCGCGAAGGGCCGCGGCCGCGCCACAAAAGCTCGAGACGCCGGGACACACGTCATAGGAAATGTCCAGCTGGTCAAGGGCATCCATCTGCTCGCGGATGGCGCCGTAGATCGAGGGATCGCCGGTGTGCAGACGCACGACCTCTTTGCCCGCGGCATCGGCCACCTTGACAACATCGATGACCTGCTCAAGCGTCATATGAGCCGAGTCGTGAATCTCGCACCCCTCCTTGCAAACATCAAGAAGCTGCGGGTTGACCAGACTACCGGCCCAAATAACGACGTCCGCCTGCGAAAGAAGGCGCTGGCCACGCACGGTGATGAGATCCGGCGCCCCAGAGCCCGCCCCGACAAAATTGACCATGAGCGCCCCTTAAAGTCGCAAAAATTGATAGGTTTCGACCATGCAGGGTGGCCGTAAAGTACTCTTTCCCCAAGCATTCTAGCAACTTACCTACTCCCCTATTCAATGTGCCTTGGCGCAAAAGGGTACTTTTTTGCCATGGCACGAGGACGGAAAAGAAAGCCCGCGGACGCAGGCCAGCACAAGCCCTGTGACATAA
>CAVDXJ010000003.1:0-19003 GCA_963612765.1 Oscillospiraceae bacterium | reverse complement strand
AACCCAAGGCGCTAGACCACGCATTTTGTCCTCCCCCGCGTCGTCTTGGCTTCTCCCCCTATCACGGCGGCGCCCCCACGCGCCCGGCATCGACTCTTCCCCGATGCCGGGCGCGCAATGCATTGGCGGGACCTATTTCGCAGATTGTCAGCCAATTGAAGCGCTTTATCTGCGATTTAGGTCCCGCCAACGAAAGGAGGCTGCGGGCGGCGGTTAGACGGCAAGGGTGACGGCGCAGGTCAGGGTGCCGTCGGTGACGGTGAGGCGGGCGGGGGCCAGGCCGTCCGCGGTGCGATTTAGCTTGACGACGGCCAGGGCCTCTCCGTAGTAGGTGTCGGTCTCGCCGGTCACAAAGCTGCCGGGGTTGTACGGCGCGGCGCAGCCAAAGCCCAGAAGGCGGCAACCCTCAGCCTGGGCGCGCAGAATGCCGCGTTCAAGCGGCATCGTGGTCCCGGCCTCGTCGGCGTAACGCACGCGAATAAAGACCAGGTCGTCGTGGGTGCCAATATACTCCGGCTCGGCCACAAGGCGCGCCGGGCCCGCAGCCGAGACAAGCTCGCGGCGCCCGATCTGGGCCCCAGCCGCGTCATAGGCCACGACCTCCAGGCGGCCCGGGTGCCACTCGCAGCTCATCCGCGCGATCACGTCGCCGCGCATGTTGCGGCGGGCAACCTCGCGGCCGTTCAAAACCAGCGCCACGCTGGCCGCGCGGGCATAGACCTCGACGTTGGCCACGCGGCCCTCGCAACCCTCCCAGGCCCAGGAATCCGTGGCGTTAGACATCTTCCAAGCGCTGGGCGAGTGCTTCTCGCCGGTGTGGTTAACCGGACAAACGGCCACGTACGGGCCGGTCTCGCCGCCCAGGGCAACGCGGGTGTACAGCGCCTCGCCCAGCGGCTTGCCCGTAAGGTCCACGCGGCCCGAGCCGGCCGTCAGCCAGCCAAACTGCAGCTGGCGCGGGGCGTAATCGGCGTACTCCCACGAGCCCACACTGGCCTCGCCCAGGTAATCCATGCCGGCCCACACAAAGTCGCCCACCAGGCGCGGGTTCTTCTCGGCAAGCTGGGTAAAGCGCCAAGCATCCGAACAAAACGTCTCGGAACCCAAGATCAGGCGATGCGGATAGGCGCGCAGGTCGTGCTCATAGCGGTCGACGCCGTAGTTGTAGCCCGCCATGTCCATGGCCGCGTAGGCGTCGCGGGTCACCCAGTCGCAAAACGGCAGCGTGGCGCCGCGCTTCATGAAGCCTGCGCCCAGGATACCGGCCAGGTTGTTGAAGAACTCGCTGCCCACGGCGCGGTGCTTGGCGGGACGGTCGCCGGACTGGCGCTGAGCGGCCTCGGCGGCCTCGCGGGCGGCCTTCTCGTCGGAGTACTGGCCAAAGCCCACCGAGCTCAAGAAGTTGAAGAAGATGTTGACGCCGCAGGTCACCGGGCGCGTTGGGTCAAGGTCGTGCAGCAGGTTGGTCATCTGAACGGCCAGCTTAATGCCGCGCTCCTCAGCCGTCTCGGAGACCTCGTTGCCGGTGGAGTACGCAACGACGCAGGGGTGCGCCTTGTCCTTGGCCACCATGTCGGCCAGGTCCTGGCGCCACCACTGGTCGAAGTAATCCACGTAGTCGTGCTGGGTCTTATGGATATACCAGTGGTCGATGTACTCGTCCATCACCAGGACGCCCAGGCGGTCGCAGGCGTCGAGAAGGGCGCGCGAGCAGGGGTTGTGTGCGCTTCTCAGCGCGTTATAGCCTTGCTGGCGCATGAGGAAGACCTTGCGCTCGACGGCGTCGGCCCAGGCGCAGGCGCCCAGGACGCCGTTGTCGTGGTGGATGCAGGCGCCCTTCAAAACCACGCGCTCGCCGTTGAGGAGAAGGCCGTTGTCGCCCCACTCCAGCGTGCGCACGCCAAAGGTGGCCTGGGCCTGGTCGCAGGAGCCGTCCTCGGCCGCCGTCAAGGTCACGCGGCACAGATAGAGCTGCGGGTCGTCGGGCGACCACAGGCGCGCCCCGGGGACGTCAAGCTCAAGAGTCGCACGGCCGTCCTGGCCCACCACGGTCTCCCCCGTGGCCAGGGTCTTCTCGCCGTCCGCGCTGAGAAGCTCAACAAAGGCCTGACCAGCACCGGTGGCCAGGATGTCCACGGCCACGCGGGCAGGCTCGATGCCCAAGGTGCGCACGCACACGCCATCGCGCACGATGTGGGTGCGCGGCCCCACCCACAGGGTCACGGGCCGGTAGATGCCCGCGCCCGAGTACCAGCGGCTGTTGGGTTGGTCGGAGTTCCTGGCCACCACGCGGATCCGGGACGCCTGCCCGGGGACGAGAAGTTCAGAAAGGTCCACGTAGAAGTTGGTGTAGCCGTAAGGGCGCTCGGCGACCTTTTGGCCGTCGACGTAGACCTCGGCCAGGTGGTAGACGCCCTCGAACTCAAGGATGACCGACTTGCCGGCCAGCTCGACCGGCAGGGTGTAGTCACGCACGTACTCGTAGTCGCGGCCCACAAACCAGCCGCTGTTGTGGGCGCTGGGGGCGCGCTCATCGCGCGGCTCGCAAATCATGGCGTCGTGCGGCAGCTCGACAGGCTGCCAGGGCTCGGCAACCGCGCCGCCGGCCGCGTCGCCGTCGGCCGCGTCCTCGTCCAGGTGCCGATAAGCCCACCCGTCGTTGAACGGAACACCCTTCATGCCTTATGCCTCCTCAGCCAATAAAGCGCAGATCGCGCGGTGCGTGCCGCTCGCCAGCTCCTGCGAAGTGCCGTCGGGCAGCACCAGCTCGCAGGTAGCTCCCACGGGCACCTCGACCTCGATCTCAAATTGGCCGTCCGCGATCTTCCAAGAAGACGCCACGCGGCCCAGGACCGTCTCGACGCTGCCGCGCGCCCAAGTCAGGCCGCCGCCCAGCACGGGCGCCACGCGCACGCGGCGATACCCCGGCTCAACAGCCTCGATGCCGGCCACGCGGGTGTACAGGAAGTCGCCGATGGCGCCGCTCGCGTAGTGGTTGTACGAAATCATCATGTCGGTGCCGTCGTCGCCGATGGGGCACTGGCCGTTCTCGTCCAGGCCGTCCCAGCGCTCCCAAATGGTGGTCGCGCCCTGCGCCACCTCGTAAAGCCACGAGGGGCACTTGGTGTTGAGCAGCATCTTGTACGCCACGTCGGCGCGGCCGTTGTCTGCCAGGGCAAACAGGATGTAGGGCGTGCCGGGGAAGCCGGTGCCAATGCAGTAGTCGCCCTTCTCCACCAGCTTGACCAGGTTATCGACGGCGGCCGCCTGGTTCTTCTCGCGCAACATGCCAAAGTGAATGGGCAGCACGTAGGCGGTCTGGAACTCGTTCTTGAGCTTGCCCGCGCCATTGGTAAAAACGTCCTCGTAGGCGGCCGAGACGCGCGACGCCAAGGTGCCGTAACGCTCGGCGTCATCGTCTTTGCCCAGGATGCGAGCAATCTGGGATACCAGCGAGCTGGTGTGCTGCAGGCTGGCCGTGGCGGTCCACTTGCTGCGAGCCTGCCACTGGCTCATCTTGGGCACGTCGGGGGCCACCCAGTCGCCAAAGTGCAAGGTCGCGGGCGTGTGCCAGATGTAGCGGTACTTGCCCAGGCCAAAGCCGGCCCAAAAACGGCACGCGTCCACATAGCGGCGCATCATGTCGTAGTTCTCGCGCAGGACCTCGACGTCGCCCTCGGCGCGGTAAAGGGCCCACGGCACCAGCACGCAGGCGTCGCCCCAAAAGTCGATGGCCATCGAGGGCATCGTGGCCGGGAAGCCAAAGCCGCCGGCGGGCACCGTGTTGGGGATGCCGCCGCCGCGCAGCTGCTCGGCGCGAACGTCGCGCAGCCACTTGCGCAAGAAGCGGCCCATGTCAAAGTTGTAGCAGGCAGTGGGCGCAAAGACGGCGATGTCGCCCGTCCAGCCCATGCGCTCGTCTCGCTGCGGGCAGTCGGTGGGAATCTCGACAAAGTTAGAGCGAGAAGACCACTGGATGTTTTGCTGCAGGCGGTTTACCTGCTCGTTTGAGCACTCGAAGGCGCCCGTCTCGCGCACGTCCGAGAAAACCGGGTACGCACGGACGGCAATCGAGGACTCGTCTGCCCCGGTGACGCTCACGTAGCGGAAGCCCATGTAGGTCATGCGCGGGCGGTAGGTCTGGTCGCCGGCCTTGGCGGTGTAGACCAGCTCGGCCTTGGCGGTGCGGAGAAAATCGGTGTTGAGGGTGCCGTCGGGCTTTAGGATCTCGGCGTGGCGCACGCGGATGACCTGGCCTTGCGCGGCGCCCGTAAGGTCGAACTCCACGACACCGGCGAAGTTCTGGCCAAAGTCATATATCAGCTCGTCGCCCACGCGGGTCACGCTCACGGGCTCCATGGGCTCGTGCAGGCGCACGGGGTTGCCGCAGGCGGCCGAGAGCTGCGGCGAGACGCGCAACTGCTCGCGCGCGGCACGGCGCCACGAAACCGAGCCAAGGTCAACGCGGGCGTCATAGACCTCACCGTCATAGAACTCGGCAAAGCGCACGGGACCGTCCTCGCAGACCTCCCAGCTCTCGTCGGTGCCAAACACCTGGGTCGAGCCGTCCTTATAGGTCACGCACAGCTGCAGCAGCAGGGCCTGGCGGTCGGCGGTCACGCGGTTCACGCGGGTATAGACAAAGGCACCCACGGCCCAGCCGCCGGCAACGGTCGCTACCAGCTCGTTTTTCTCGGCAAGTTGATCGGTCACGTCGTAGGTCGCGTACTGCAGGTGGGTCTTGTACGAGGTGAAGCCGGGGGCAAACATCTCGTCGCCCACCTTCTTGCCGTTGAGTTCCAGCTCAAAGATGCCCATCGCGGTGGCGTAGATGCGGGCGCTGGCCACGGGCCCGGCCAGTTCGATCTGCTTGCGAAAGACCATGGGCACCGGCGAGGTGCTCTTCTCGGTAAAGCTAAAAGACGGGTCGCTGATCCACTGGGCATCAAACGAGCCGCCGAGAAGACCGGTCTCGAAGGTAAGATCTGCCTGGGCCTTCTCGCCCGCGTCGTCGGTCACATCAAGGTGCGCGGTATAGACGGTGCGCGGCGCCAAGGCCGGGCCGTCGTAGCGCGCGGTCTGCGCTGCACCAAGGTCTACCTGGTAATCGTTTACCGTGACGGTGGCTGCGGCAACGCCTGCGCCCGCGCGGTCGCTGGTCACGGCAAAGTCAAAACGGGGGTGGCGCTCGTCGGTCACGCAGCCGGATTCCAGCCCCTCGACCGCGAATCGTGAAATGGTGAGCATTGAATTCTCCTTTGGGAAAAGCGGGCCCGAGGAACACCCCGGGCCCACCTTGTAGCAGCTATTGAGTTTACGCTGGCCCACAGGCGCGCGTCACGCCCAGGCCCTCGTTTTTAGGCAACCCGGCGCTGCCTTAGATCGCCCTCTTGCCCAGGCGGAAGAACGCGGCCACTACCGAGACCAGCCAGGCGACCATGAAGACCACGATGGCAACGATGGCCTGGTTACCGGCGGCGAAGGCAGCGTCGTTGCCCAGCTCGAGGTTGGAGCCAAAGATCTGGCCCAAAGACTGCGCGCGGGCGTTCACAAAGACCGACGCACCGTAGAAGAGAAGCGCGGGCGCGGCGACGCGCAGGATGTCGGACACGATGCCCATGGCCTTGTTGCCCTGGCCCTGGACCAGGGCAAAGCTTGCCAGCGTGCAAACCAGGGCACCTGCGATAAGACCGGCGATCGTGCCGTTCATGTCCTGGTAGTAGGCCTGGTTAGCGTTGAGAACATAGAGGACAAGCGTGGCGATCTCGGCCACGGCGGTGATGCCAAACATGACAAGACCGGCGGTCTGACCCTTCTGGTTGCTCATTAGTTCTCCTCCTTAGCGGAACCAGCGACGGCTCCCTCTTCCTTCGACTGCTTGACAGCCTCGGCCGCGTACAGGCCACCAAAGACGGCTGCCAGTCCAAACCCGCCGATCGTGGCGGCGTTGAGGGCCGTCTCCCACCACGGGGTGACCGAGACGGTCTTGATGTTCTGGGTGGCGCTCTGCGAGAAGGCGTAGAGCTGGTAAATCATGTTCTGGCGCAGGTAGCCCACCAGGGTGGCGTCCTTGGCGACAAGGGACTCGGTGAGGTAGGGCCAGCTTGCCAGGACCTCTTCCATGGTCTCGCCGGTGGAGAAGTCGGCGATCATCGTGATGCCGCCGTAGAGGCACATCTCGGCGCGGAAGTAGCCGGCGTTGTTGGCCATGTCGGTAGAGAGAATGCCCTTGAAGCCCCACTCGTTGCGCAGGATCTCGCGCAGCAGGCCCCAAGAACCATTGACCGGAGTGGCGCCGATGCGGCCGAAGGAGGTCATGACGCCCAAGGCGCCCGCGTCCTCGACGGCGGCCTGGAAGGCGCGCAGCTCGCCCTCGCGGGCACGCTGCTCGGTCATGTAGGGGGCCACGCCCGAGCGCTGGGTCTCCTGGTCGTTGAAGGCAAAGTGCTTGGGAGCCACGATCACGCCGTACTGGTTGGCGCCGGCGACGGTCGCCGCACCAAGGCCGCTGGAAAGCACGGGGTCCTCGGAGTAGTACTCGAAGTTACGGCCGTTGAAGGCGCAGCGGTGCAGGTTGATGGCGGCGGCCCAGATCAGGTAGTTGCCGCTCCACAGGCCGTCGTTACCCATGAGCTTGCCCCACTCGCTGGCAAGATCCTTGGAGAAGGTGCAGCCCAGCATGGTCTCGGTGCACATGGTTCCCATGGCGTAGCTGGCGTTGGCGTCGTCGGTGTGCAGGCCGCGGGCGCCGATGGTGCCCGAGAAGCCGTTGGGGCCGTCGTTCTGGTAAACAACGGGGCTCTCAATCTCGGGGATGGCGTCAGACTGGCTGCCGCCCTTGGTCACCTTGGCGATAAGCTCGTCCAGGGGGATCTGCTCGACCAACTGCTCCCAGCGCGGGTCGTCGATGTCGTCGCTGCCGGCCAGGTCAGAGAGCTTGAGCGAGCCGCCCGAGCCCTTCTCGTTTTCTATAGAGCCATTCTCGGTGATCTGGTAGACCTCGTTCATGAGGTTCTTGACCCACTCGTCGAGCTTGTCGCCGCCCAGGGTCAGGTCATCGTAGGTGCGCGGGAAGGTGCCATTCCAGTCGCTACGGGACAGCGGGGTCATGTAGCCGGGCAGGTAGTAGTTGACGTCGGCGCTGTCGAGCTGGTTCACGACCTCGACGTCGGTCTTCTTGGCGCGGGCGAGGGTGTCCTCGTCGACCTTGCCCTCGGTGCCGATCTCGACGGCCTTGACGGCCTCGGCGCTACCGGCAACCGCGGCACCCTGCGCGACCAGCACGTTGTTGGTGGCCTCGTGGGCGTTGTCGGCGACGGTCACGTAGTAGGTGCCGCCGTCCAGAATCCAGCCGCCCTTGCCGCTCTTGGCGCTGGAGTCCCAGCTGGCCAGGTTCTGAAGGTCGACGGTGAACTTGATCTGCTCGTCTGCACCGGCGGCCAGCTCGGCGGTCTTGCCAAAGTCGATGAGCTGGATCGCGGACTTCTCGACTGCGTTGGCCTTGTCGTACTCGGTATAGGGGACGCTCACGTAGAGCTGGACGACGGACTTGCCGGCAACCGAGCCGGTGTTGGTCACGGTCACAGACGCGGTGAGGGTGCGGTCCGCGGTGCTGACCTCAACGGAGTCCAGGGTCTGGGTAAAGGTCGTGTAGGACAGGCCGTGGCCAAAGGGATAGGCGACCTCGTTGTCGTAATCCCAGATGGAGCCGCCCTTGGACACGCCGGCAGCGCCGGTAGCGTTGCCCTGGCCCTTGATGGAGTCGAAGTAGCGGGTCTCGTAGTACTTGTAGCCGGTGTAGATGCCCTCGGCCTCGATGACGTAGGCGGTGGAAGAGGTGGAGCCGCCGCCGCCAAACGAGTCGCCGGCGCTCTGGACGCCCAGGCCGGTCATAAGGGTGCCGGGGTAGACAAGGGCGCTCGTGTCGGTGAGCTGGATGTCGCCGAAGTTCTGGGCAGCAGGAGCCATCGCGGGGTCGACGGCCACGGTGTCGGACAGGCGGCCAGAGGGGGAAACCTCGCCCAGAAGCACGTCAACCACGCCGCGGAAGCCGTAGGCGCCAGGCAGGCCCACAAACAGGACCGCGGAAACCTTGCTGTCCTGCTTGAGCTCCTCGAGCTCCATGACGGTGCCGCTGTTGATCACGACGATGACCTTGTCGAAGTTCTCCTCGGCAAGCGTGAGCATGGCGCGCTCGTTGGTGGTGAGGCCAAGCGGGCTGCTGGCACCGGTCGCGGTGGTGTCGATGCCCTTCTCGCCGGGGTAGTAGTCGCTGCCCTCGGAACCAGGACGGGAGAAGACCACGATGGCGGCGTCGTTGTAGCCCGAGAAGCTGCTGGCGTAATCGGCGTTGCCGCCCTCCATGCCGTAGAGGTCCGGAGAGGGCTCGCTGGGAGCGTAGGGGGTAGTGAAGCCAGCGGGACGGTACTTGTAGTTGATGACCTCGGCGCCGGTGAAGCGGTTGGCGGTACGGCCGGACTCGACGGCACCCAGGGTCTCGAAGACCGACTTCATGGTGGGGTTGAGCTTAACGCCGGCCTCATCAAGGGCGGTCACGAAGTCGACAGCCTTGTCGGTGGTGCAGGTGGAGCCCATGTTGCCGCCCTGGAGCGGGTAGTAGCCGCCCATACCAAACAGGGTGACCTTAGGAGCTGCGGACAGCGGCAGGGCCTTGCCCTCGTTCTTGACCAGGACGGTGCCCTCCTGGCCGGCGCGGCGGCCAAGGGCCTCGTGCTGGGCGATCAGGTCGTCGGTGGTCGCGTAATCCGAGACAAACTTGTCGTCGGAGGTCTGCTGGGCGCTGGTGGTGCCCAAAGCAGAGTCGATCGAAGTGCGCCAGGTGTCGGCCACCTTGTGCATGCCCACGAGACCGGTGCCGGCAGACAGGGTCAGAGCGACCATGCCGCGACGCGTAGTCATAACGGACTTCTTCTTCATTCCTTACCTTCCCTTCCCTTTCTGTGGGCGAAACCCCCTGCGAGACGCTGGCGTCTTTCCCGGTGACGTTTTAACGCGCCTCTGCGGTTTCGTTTGTTAGGAAAGGTTTTACCGTACGTTTACGCGATTTGGAAAAATCTTTCCGTAGAGAGGTCGAAATGAGCGGTAAACGGTAGGTGAAAACGCGAAATTTTCCGCGATTTATATCATGTTTGAAATCGTTTAATGGCTTCTGGCTGCAGGGAAAATCCTTTCCCTGCAAAATTGAAGCGTTTTAACCAAAATCGGGCGAAATGACTGTCAAAAACCCGATGAACGGCCGACGGACACGCCAACCGCGCCCGAAACCCGCCCCTCCGCGCCCCTGAAATCACCTGACGCGACTTTTCCTGGTTTAAATCCGAGAGGCGCAAGTAGAACGCCCAGTTGACGCTGCTGCCAACTGGGCAAACGCCGCCGCTAAGGCCGCGGCTACTCGGCAAAGTCGGTTTTAAACCAGGAAAAGTCGCGCGTGCGCCAGCAGACACCCTCGCGCTAGCACTTAAGCGTGAACGGGGGCAGGGTTTCCTCGGGTTGGGCGGCGCGGGCGTCGGGATTGATGCCCTTCTCCCCCGCCATCGACTCGTTGAAGAGCTTGAGGCTGTACTCGTTGACCTTCTGACGCTCGTTAAACAGCAAAAGAAGCAGTACCTCAAGCACGTAGTTGATCGAGTTGTGCGAGAAATCAAAGCCGTTGACCAGCAGGTAGTCGCGGGCCACGACCTTAAGCACCACGTCGCCCAGCCGGCCCAGCTCGCTATCGGGGTTGCGGGTGATCACGATGGTCTGGACGCCCTGGTCAATGGCAAAATCCATCATGCGGCGCAGGCGATCGGACCGGCCGGAGTTAGAGATAATGACCAGGCAATCCTCGGGCTCCATCAACATCGCCGTAAGCTGGCCGCCGTCGGTAGTAGACGCCGCAATGGCGTTCACGCGCGCCTGCGAGAACTTAATCGCCGCGCTCTGCGCGATGGGAAGCGAGCTGCCCACGCCCGCAAACATGACCAGCCGCGCCATCGACATCATCTCGACGGCCTGGCGCACCGCCGACTCATCGACCGCGGCCAGCGTGCCGCGCAGCTCGTCAATCTTGTTCTCCAAAATATAGGCCGCCGACTCAGCGATGCTGTCCACCGAGACCGTGCGCTCGCCCTCAAAGCCCGCGTCGCTCGCCGCAGACATCTCGCGCGCCAGCGCGTAGCGCATCTCAGAGAAGCTGGGAAAGCCGATCGAGCGCACAAAGCGCGACACCGTGGTGTTGGACGTGCCCGACTGCTTGGCGATCTGCGTGGCCGAGAGCGCCGACACCGTCTGGGCGTGCTCCAAGATAAAGTTCGCAACGGTTTTCTCGGCGTCTGCCAAGCTATCGCGGCAGGCGAGAATGGCATCGATGACGCTCGAGGGCGAAGTGGCGGGCATGGCGGTCTCCTAGAGGGTTCGGCGCCGTACAAAAGCCGGGCGCCGCAGGTGAATGGGGTTGTTACAGGGTCTCGAGCTCGGCTTGCCAAACGGCGACGCAGGCGTCGGACGGCATGCGCAGGTCGCCGCGCGGAGAGACGGCCGCCGATCCAACCTTGGGCCCGTCGGGCAGGCAGCTGCGCTTGAACTGCTGCGCAAAGTAGCGGCGATAGAAGACCTTGAGCCACGACAGGATGGTCGCGTCGTCATAGGTGCCGCCCAGGGCCGCGCGGGCCAGGCGATACACCTTGCGCGGAGAAGCCCCGCGGCGAAGCACCTGGTACAGGAAGAAGTCGTGCAGCTCGTAGGGGCCCACCAGGTCCTCGGTCTTCTGGCTGATCTTGCCGTCGCCCGTTGCGGGCAAAAGCTCCGGCGAGACGGGCGTGTCCAACACGTCGAGCAAAACCTCGGTCTCGTCGGCGTTATCGCAGGTATCGGCCACGTAGCGCACCAGGTGACGCACCAGGGTCTTGGGCACGCTGGCGTTGACGGCGTACATGCTCATGTGGTCGCCGTTGTAGGTGGCCCAGCCCAGCGCCAGCTCAGAGAGGTCGCCGGTACCAATGACCAGGCCGCCCTCTTGGTTGGCGATGTCCATCAGGATCTGCGTGCGCTCGCGGGCCTGCGAGTTCTCGTACGTGACGTCGTGCACCGACTCGTCGTGGCCAATGTCCGAGAAGTGCAGGCGCACCGCGTCGCCGATGTTGACCTCGCGAAGGTCGGCGCCCAGGGCCTCGGTGAGCTTGGTTGCGTTGTCGTGCGTGCGGTCGGTGGTGCCAAAGCCCGGCATGGTCACGCACACGATGTTGGAGCGGTCCAGGTCGAGAAGATCAAAGGCGCGGGCCGTGACCAGCAGGGCCAGCGTCGAGTCCAAGCCGCCTGAGATGCCAATAACCGCGTGGTTAGAGTGGGTGTGCGCCAGGCGCTTGGCCAGGCCGTGAGCCTGGATGTTGAAGACGTCCTCGCAGCGCTCGGCGCGGCGGGCGGGATCGGCCGGCACAAAGGGGTGCGGGTCGATACGGCGCGTAAGGCGCGTTTTGGCCTCGGCCAGCGAGAAACGGCTCACGTGGTAAGCCTTCTGCAGGGGGCTTGCCGCCACGTCAAACGTGGACATGCGGCGGCGCTCGGCCGCCAGCTGGAAGACGTCAATCTCGCAGATTGCCATGCCGCTGCCAAAGGGCTTGCCCTCGGCCAGCACGCTGCCGTTCTCGGCAACCAGGTCGTGGCCCGAGAAGACCAGGTCCTGCGTGGACTCCCCCACCCCGGCACTGGCATACGCATAAGCGCAGATCAGGCGCGCCGACTGGCCGCTCACCAGGCTGCGGCGGTAATCGGCCTTGCCCACGATGGCGTTGCTGGCAGAAAGGTTGCAGATCAAGGTGGCACCCGCCTTGGCGTGGGCGATCGAGGGCGGCTCGGGGACCCACAGATCCTCGCACAGCTCGGCGGCCACGACCAGCTCGGGCAGAGCGTCGCACACAAACAGTTGGTTCATGCCAAACGGCACGTCAAGCTGGCCCGCGATGTCGATGGGCACCACGTCGACGCCGCCGGGCACAAAGTGGCGGCCCTCATAGAACTCGTTGTAGGTGGGCAGGTAGCGCTTGGGCACCACGCCCAGGATGTTGCCCGAGCTCACCACCGCGCAGCAGTTGTACAGCTTTGCATTCACACGCACCGGCAGGCCCACAAGCAGCAGCGCGTTGAGGTCGGCTGTGCGCTCGGCAAACTGGGCCAGGCCCTTCTCGGCTGCGACCAAAAGGGCGTCTTGCCAAAACAGGTCCTCGCAGGTATAGGCCGTAAGACACAGCTCGGGCAGCACGACCACCATAGCGCCGTGGACCGTGCACGCGTTGGTCGCCGCAGCCACGCAGGCGTCGACGTTAAAGCTCACGTCGGCCACGCGGACCTCGGGCGTTATGGCTGCGACCTTGACAAATCCGTCCTGCATGTTGATCTCCTGACGCGCGATGCGCGGCCGTTGCGGAGAAAAACCTTTTCGCTGGCCGCCGGTGTTTTGAGAAAGCTTAACCCAACACCGCGTCTTCGCGAATCAGGTGGATAAAAAATCGAATTCCCTGCAGGTAAGCGCGCTTAGTTATGCGCTCATCGGTACCGTGGACCCCACGGGCCACCTCGTCCGCATCGGCCACAAACGGCGAGAAGCGCAGGCACGTGTCGCACACGCACTCGTACATGCGCGAGTCCGAGGCCCCCAGCAACAGCGCGGGCACGACGGGCAACGGCTCGCCCGTGGCCGGATCGGCAAAGCAGCGACCGGCGGCGGCGAGAAGGGCCCGCCAGCCCGCGCCCTCGGCCACCGAGACGTGCGACGGGTCGTTGCTCACCTCGTCTACCAGCGCGACCTCGACCGGCAAGTCGGCCAACAGCTCGCGGACGCGGGCGTCGACGGTCGCAACCGTAGTGCCGCTGAGCAGCCTAAGGTTGACCGTGGCCGTCATGTCCTGCGGCATGACGTTGGCCTGCGCGCTGCCGCCACAGATCATCGTGGGCGCGCAGGTGGTTGTCACGTACGGAAAAAGCTCTCGGTTGCCGAGAAGCTCGTGCGGGTCCGCGGGCACCGGGGCGCCAACGGCGGCCAGGGTCTGGGCCAGCAGCGGCGTGACCTCGCAGCCCCATTCGGCCTCGGTCAGGCGCGTGATGGCCTGTGACAACACGGCCAGCGACGTGCCGCCAAAGGGGTTCGAAGAGTGGCCGCCGGCACTTCTCACCGTCAACTTGAAATCGGCGTAGCCCTTCTCGGCGAGAAAAACCAAGAGGCCACGGCCCGCCGTGCCGCCAAAGGACGACAGGTCGCTTACCAGGTAGTCGCCCTCGTCGATGGCGTACTCGGCACGCACGCCGCGCTCGAGCAGCAGCTGGCCCATGCGACGGGCGCCCGACTGCAGGGTCTCCTCGTCCTGGCCCAGGCAGATGATGAGGGGGCGCGGCGGCAGGCCGTCGTGGGCAAGCACGTACTCCACGGCCTCCAGCATGCCCATGACCTGGTCGCTCATGTCCAGGGCACCGCGACCCCACACGTAGGTCTCGTCAACGTGGCCGCTAAAGGCGCCGTGCGTCCAGTCGCCCTCGGTGCCGGGGACCACGGGCACGACGTCCATGTGGCCCAGCAGCAGAGCCGGGCGCAGGCTGGCGTTGGCGCCCGGGACATGCAGCATCAACGAGTGGTCGACCTTCTCGACCTCCGCCGCCGCGAACAGGCGCGGGAAGCACTCACGAAAGTATGCCTCTAGCTGGTCAAATGCCGCCCAGTCGGTGGTATTTGCCGTCGGGCCGTCCACCGTGGGGATAGCCAGCTCGTCGCCCAGGCGGCGGCACAAAGCCTCGGCGTCCAGATCGGCAAAGTCGTCCTCGTGCGCAAAGAAACGCCAGACCTCGGCCATCGGCTAGGCCTCCGCCGGGGCGGCCGGGGCCGCCGCAACCGCGGCCGCAGCCGCGCCCGGCACCTCCGCCGTCTCGCGCGGGTCGTCCAGGTACCGCGACAAGAACTCGCGCGTGCGCGGCAGCTTGGGGTTGCTAAACATCTCGGCGGGGCTCGAGGCCTCGGCGATCACGCCGCCGTCCATAAAGACGACTTTGTCGCTGACGTTCTTTGCAAAGGCCATCTCGTGCGTGACCACAACCATGGTCATGCCGCCGGCCGCCAAATCGCGCATGACGTTTAAGACCTCGCCCACGATCTCGGGGTCCAGGGCGCTCGTGGGCTCGTCAAACAACATGATCTCGGGCTCCATGCAAAGCGCGCGGGCAATGGCCACGCGCTGCTTCTGGCCGCCAGACAGCTTGGTCACCGGAGCCTGGGCAAAGTCGAGAAGACCCACTTGCGCCAGGTGCTTGCGGGCGCGCTCCTCGGCCTCGGCCTTGCCGCACTTCTTCAAGGTCACGGGCGCCAGCGTGCAGTTATCCAGCACGTTCATGTTGTTGAACAGGTTGAAGCCCTGAAACACCATGCCAATGCTCTCGCGCAGGCGATTGACGTTGACGTGCTCGGCCGCAAGGTCTTCTCCGTGGAACCACACGTGGCCGGCGTCGGGCGTCTCAAGCAGGTTGATGCAGCGCAGCAACGTCGACTTGCCCGATCCGGAAGGCCCAATAACGGTCACGACCTCCCCCGGCATGACCGAAAAATCGACGCCGCGCAGCACGACGCGCGTGCCAAAGGTCTTCTCGATGCCCTCGACACGAATGAGGGGCTCGGCCGCGGTGCCCGCGACGGTCGTGCCCGCGACGGCGCCCGTAGCTGCAGAAATATCGTTAGCCATGTTTCTTCTCCCCTCTTCCTTAGTGCTCGGCCGCGGCATCGGCGGCGGTACCGCTCAAGACATCGGCGGTGCCCAGCACGGGGCCTACCTCGCCCGCCTCGAGCTTCTTGGACAGCATGTCCAACAGCTTGGACGCCACCAGGGTAAGCACCAGGTAGACGGCCATGGCAACCACGTAGATCTCCATCTGCTTGTAATACTTGCCGGCGATCGTAGTGGTGGCAAACATCAGGTCAACAACACCAATGACAGATAGCACCGAGGAATCCTTGAGGTTGATGACCAGCTCGTTGGACAGCGCCGGGATCGAGTTCTTGACGCCCTGCGGGAACACGACCTTGCGCATGGCCTGCCACTGAGACAAGCCCAGCGAGCGCGCCGCCTCGGCCTGGCCGGGGTCGACCGCGCCAATGCCCGCGCGCAGCACCTCCATCATGTAGGCCGTGGAGTTAAGCGAGATCGTGACCAGGCCGGCCATAAAGGTCGTCCAGATCGCGGCAGACTGCGTGGTAGAAAGGCCAAACAGCCCGCGCAGCAGCGAGCCGCCGCCAAAGTAGATAAGCAGGCCCTGGATCATCATGGGCGTGCCGCGCACCACGGTGGAGTAGACGCTGGCAAAGCCCGAGCCCACGACCTTCAAGAAGCGCACGAAGTCGTTGTCGGAGCGGTCGATCACCTGGATGCGCAGGAAGACCAGTAGCAGGGCCAGGAAAAACGCGATGATTGTGCCAAAGACGGCGAGAAGAACGGTGTTCTGGATGCCGCTCACAAAGACCTGGCGCGTGTCCCACAGCATGTAGATGGAGCTCGACCAAAAATCGGTGGGGTTGGACGTGGCGTTGACGGCGTTGTTCACCAGGTCGCAGAAGCCCACGACCCAGCGGTCGGCCATGAAGACCACCACGATGGCCCAGATCACATACGACGCGATGCGCTCGACCTTCTTAGCCACCGGCTTGGCAAACGGCGAGACCTGCGCGTAGTCCCTCCACTTGACCAGCTTGTTGACCAGCGCCAACGCGCTCACGACGCACCAGGCCAAAAGGGCGTAGTACAGCACCAGCTCGACACCGTAGATGGGCGCCAGGAAGCTGGACGCGGGGTGCGCCGAGTTGGCCAGCATAAGGCCCACCGCCGCAAAGGCGCTGGTACCCAAGAAAACGTAGCGGTGGTCGTCCAAGACAAACGAGGCAAGACGCCTGCCCATGTGATCCTCCAAAGTAAATAAGCGAAAGGGCGCTTGCACGGCTCTGCGCGCAAACGCCCAGGTAAATCATGGTGTGCGGGTTAGGCCGCAACGGCGAGAAGGTCTTCTCGCCGCTAGCGCGCCATTAGGCCGGCTGACGGTCGATGATGGCGGTGAAGGTGGCCTCGGTGTCGCCCATGTCGGCCAGGGCCTTGTTGATCTTGGCCAGCACGTCGTCCTGGCCCTTCTTAAGGCCGATGTTGCACGAGACCTCGTCGGGGAAGATGGTGTAGCTGCCGTTGAAGGCGATGGCCACCAGGTCGGGATTGGCGTCGAGAAGACCCTGGCGGTTCTCGACGTTGTAGGTGATGCAGTCGCAGGCACCCTGGTTGAGGTGGGAAAGCTGCGCGGGGACAGAGTCGACCGGGGTCATGTGGGTGACGCCGTCAAGCTCGTCGATCACGGTGTCAAGCAGGGTGTCCTTCTGGCCAAGGATCGAGGCGCCGGCCAGGTCTGCCACGCTGTTGGCGCTGGCGTACTGGGAGTCCTTCTTGCACAGAAGGCCGTAGGTGCCCACGAAGTAGGGGTCAGAGAAGTCGATGGACTGACGGCGCTCGTCGGTGGGGGTCATGCCCGCGATGATGACGTCGATGGTGCCGGAGTTCAAGGCCTCGATCAGGCCGGACCAAGCGAGCTTAACGGCAACGGGCTCGAGGTCAAGGGCCTTGGCAACCTGCTTGGCCACGTAGACGTCCATGCCATCGGCGTAGGCACCGGAAAGGCCGTCGACGGGGATGGTGTCGGCCGTCTCCTCGGAGGTCTGCCAGTTGTACGGCGGGTACGCGACCTCCATGCCAACGCGGAGCTTGCCGCCCTCGCCAAAGGTCGAGGCGGCAGCAGAGCTAGAATCACTGGAGCTCGAGGAAGAGTCGGAGCTCTTGGTCTCGGTGGACGGGCCACAAGCGGTGAGGAGCGTCATGCCCCCGATCGAGAGCATAGAAATGCCCGAGAGCTTGAGGAAATTACGGCGAGAGAGATCGGTCATGGCGGTTCCTTCCGGTTTGGTGTGAGACCCCTTTCGTGCCGCGCAACCGGAGGGGACCCATTCCCCTCCCCCTTGCAACTCAATGCGAGAAAGTTACGCGCACGTTCGTCAGGTTACGCCAAGGAATGTCAAAGAACGCAGGCGATACCTGCGGGAAACAGCCATTTAACTGTGAAGCGCCCTTCTCGCCAACCTTGAAGTCGGCGAGAAGGGCGCTAAAGCTTGGTTGTAATTCTTCGTTACTCGGCAGCGGGGGCCTTGTACGTGGCGAACTCAATCGCAAACGAGATGGCTGCCGCGACCAGCGAGGCGACGATGGCGATGAGCATGAAGCTGATGCCCGAGCCGCCCTCGGCGGGGTCGATGAAGCACAGCCAGTTGAACATGCCCAGGCCGCCGGACATGAAGACCGCAGAGCCGGTAACGCCAATGATGAGGCCCGAGATGGCCGAGCCAATAGAGGCGACGACAAAGGCCTTCTTGTTGGGCAGCGCGACGCCGTAGATGGCGGGCTCGGTCACGCCAAAGAAGAACGAAGAGATGATGGCGGGAAGCGCCACGCCGCGGAACTGCTCGTCCTTGTTCTTGAGATACATCGCGAAGACGACGGCGCCCAGGCAAAACGAGTGGCCAATGGTCGCGGCCAGGATATAGTCGTGGCCCAGGTTCATGAGGTTGATGATGGCCAGCGGGATAAGCGACCAGTGGAAGCCAAAGATAACGAGGCACATCCAGAAGGCGCCAACAAGCGTGCAGCCAACGATGGAGCCAACAACAGGCAGGCCAAACAGGATGCTAAAGATGGAGCCCAGGATATTGGTGATGACGGTGGCGATGGGGCCAATGACCAGGTAACCCAGGACAACAGAGACGGTCACAGTGATCAGGGGCACGAAGAACATCTTCATCGAGGCGGGCATCCAGCTCTTGACCCAGGTCTCGACCTTAGAGGCAAACCAGACCATCAGCAAGATAGGGATGACCGAGCTGGTGTAGCCCGAGGCCGGCATGATGATGGGGATACCAAAGAAGTCAGCGTACCAAGAGAACGTACCAAGGAAGCCCAGGTCAACCGAGCCAAGCACCTCGCCGGACGTCAAGGCCACCATCGTGGGGTAGACCAGCGCGAAAGCGATGGCAAGCGCGTTGAACTCGCTCATCTTGAACTTCTTGGAGGCCGTGTAGGCAAGGACCACCGGCAAGAAGTAGAACATGCCGTCGGCGATGGTGTAGAGCAGGGTGTACGCGCCCGAGGTAGCAAAGCTGCCGCCGGTAATGAACTCCTGGTCAATAAAGGAGAAGAGCGCGAGCAGGCCCTTCATGATGCCAGCGGCCGAGAAGGTGCCCAGCATCGGGGAGAAGATGCCCGAGATCAGGTCGATGACGACGTCGAGCGGGCGCTTGGAGGCGTCGTCGGACCCGGCGTCGTCTGCGGCGACCGCACCGCCGGCGCTCAGGCCGCCCACGGCGAGAACCGCGTCATAGACGTCCTCGACGATGTTGCCAACGACGACCTGGTACTGGCCATTGGCGTGCATGACCTTGATGACCTTCTCCAGCGCGGCGATCTTCTCGTCGTCTGCGCGGGACTCGTCCTTGAGCTTGAAGCGCAGGCGCGTGATGCAGTGCGAGACCGAAATCACGTTGTCGGCGCCTCCCACAAGCTCCACGACCTGCGCCGCAAGCTCGTCGTACTTACCAGCCATACTTCTCCCTTCCGTTGTGGGGGCCGCAACGAGCGTTGCGGCTTTTCCTTAAGGGTAGGGTCAGGTTGATAAGCAATCTAATTCGAATACTCTATTATCGATTGAAAGTCTTTATCGTTGGCCCCGCGGCGAGAAGCCCGTAGCGCCGCGCACAAAAAAGCGGCCGGTCCTCGCGCGGAGGACCGGCCGGTATGGCACAATGCCGTTTACCTGCGCTTTATTTGCGGTTTATGCCTGCGGGGTCGCAGAGGCCTAGGCCTTCTTGCACTTGCGGCGGTACAAAACCTCGCACAGCACGTTGAGGCCAACGATGATCGCCAGCACGATCGCGGCCACGGCCGTCAGG
>CAVDXJ010000002.1:0-21983 GCA_963612765.1 Oscillospiraceae bacterium | reverse complement strand
GCTTGCTCAACGTCTGGTACGTGAACTTCTGGGGCTTTGGTAGCCACGCCGTGCTTCCCTACAACCAGTACCTGCACCGCTTCCCGGCCTACCTGCAGCAGCTCACGATGGAGTCCAACGGCAAGGCCACCCGCTGGGACGGTACCCCTGTGACCTCCAGCACCGGCGAGATTTTCTGGGGCGAGCCGGGTACCAACGGCCAGCACGCCTTCTACCAGCTGATTCACCAGGGCACCCGTCCTGTTCCGGCCGATTTCATCGCCTTTGTCAACACCGCCAACCCGGTGAAGGACGGCGAGCAGGATGTGCACGAGCTGTTCTTGGGCAACTTCCTGGCGCAGACCAAGGCCCTGGCCTTTGGCAAGACGGCCGACGAGGTTCGCGCCGAGGGTACCGCCGAGTGGATGGTCCCGGCCCGCTGCTTTGACGGCAACCGCCCCACGACCTCGATCTTTGGCGTGGACCTGACCCCGCACGCCCTGGGCGAGCTGATTGCCCTCTACGAGCACATCACCTTTGTCGAGGGCACCGTTTGGGGCCTGGATTCCTACGACCAGTGGGGCGTTGAGCTGGGCAAGCAGCTTGCCAAGCAGATCACCCCGGCCTTCCACGACGACGCCGCGCTTGCCGAGCAGGACGCGTCCACCAAGGCCCTTATCGAGTACTACCGCGCCAATCGCAAGTAAGCGCTTCTCGGCTTTAACATAACGCACGGTCTAAGCGGCTCCACCCGGGGCCGCTTTTTTGTTTTGCGACTTGTCGGAAGATTGTGCGCCCCGCCCTTTACGTTTGAGGGGTTGTCGGAAGCCGAGGGTCTTCTCACTGTATGTTTTGAGGATTGTCGGAAGAGATTTCATTCCGACAAGTCCTTAAACGTGCAGATTTGCACTGCGGACGTTCCGACAACCCTCAGAACGTAAAGGCGGAGAAGCTCTTTTTTCCGACAACCCCTCAAACGCAAAGGGGCTTAAAAGGGTGTAATGGAATGCGCCCCCGACCGTTGGCGGACCCTCAAATTGTGCCAGCAAAAAATCTATTGTGAAGAGACTTAGATTATGTATAGAATCAAAACGCATGGGGCATAAGGCCAAATGTACAACGAAGCATAGAAGTGCACGCGGGGCCCAAACATCCGCCGCGCGCAAAAAAGAAAGGACCATATCATGGGCAAGATTTTAGGCATCGACCTGGGAACCACCAACTCTGCGATGGCCGTTCTCGAGGGCGGTCAGCCCACCATCATCGTTAACGCCGAGGGTGCCCGCACCACCCCGTCTGTCGTGGGCTTCCGCGCCGACGGCGACCGCATTGTTGGTAGCGCCGCCAAGAACCAGGCCGTGACCAACCCCCAGAACACCGTGTTCTCCATCAAGCGTTTCATGGGCCGCCGCTACGATGAGTGCGCCTCTGAGCTCAAGACCGTTCCTTACAAGGTCAAGTCCGGCACCGGCAACCGCGCCGTTGTCGAGATCGACGGCGAGGACTTCACCCCCGAGCAGGTCAGCGCCATGATTCTCTCTAAGATGAAGGCAGACGCCGAGAAGTACCTGGGCGAGCCCGTCACCGACGCCGTCATCACAGTCCCCGCTTACTTCAACGACGCCCAGCGCCAGGCCACCAAGGACGCCGGCAAGATCGCCGGCCTCAACGTCCAGCGCATCGTCAACGAGCCCACCGCGGCTGCCCTGGCCTACGGCCTGGACAAGCAGGACAAGGACCAGAAGGTCCTGGTCTTCGACCTGGGCGGCGGCACCTTCGACGTGTCCCTGCTCGACCTGGCCGACGGCGTGGTTGAGGTTCTGGCCACCAACGGCGACAACCACCTGGGCGGCGACGACTGGGACCAGCGCGTCATCGACTGGATGGCCGACAAGTTCCAGCAGGACAACGGCATCGACCTGCGCAAGGACCCCATGGCCCTGCAGCGCCTGAAGGAGGCCGCCGAGAACGCCAAGAAGCAGCTCTCCAGCGCACAGCAGACCCAGATCAACCTGCCCTTCATCACCGCTGACGCCTCCGGCCCCAAGCACCTTGACTACACCCTGACCCGCGCCGAGTTCGAGAAGATCACCCGCGACCTTCTCGACCGTTGCAAGGGCCCTGTGACCAAGGCCCTGCAGGATGCCAACCTCCAGATCTCCCAGGTCGACGAGGTTATCCTCGTTGGCGGCTCCAGCCGTATGCCCGCCGTCCAGGACCTCGTGAAGTCCATGACCGGCAAGCAGCCCAACATGTCCGTCAACCCCGACGAGGTCGTTGCCGACGGCGCGGCTGTCCAGGGCGGCGTTTTGACCGGCGACGTCTCGGGCATCCTGCTGCTGGACGTCACCCCGCTTTCCCTGGGCGTCGAGACCATGGGCGGCGTCATGACCAAGATGATCGACCGCAACACCACCATCCCCACCTCCAAGACCGAGGTTTACTCCACCGCCGCAGACAACCAGACCTCCGTTGAGATCAACGTCCTGCAGGGCGAGCGCGAGATGGCCGCCGACAACAAGTCCCTGGGCAAGTTCAACCTCTCGGGCATCCCGGCTGCCCGCCGCGGCATCCCGCAGATCGAGGTCACCTTCGACATCGACGCCAACGGCATCGTGAAGGTCACCGCTAAGGACAAGGCCACCGGCAAGTCTCAGCAGATCACCATCTCTGGCTCCACCGCGCTTTCTGACGATGAGGTCGATCGCATGGTCAAGGACGCCGAGTCCCACGCCGAGGAGGACAAGAAGCGCAAGGACGAGATCGAGATCCGCAACCAGACCGACTCGCTTTGCTACGGCGCCGAGCAGACCCTGGCCGACCTGGGCGACAAGGTTCCTGCTGATCAGAAGTCCGAGGTCGAGGCTGCTATCGCCGAGGCCAAGAAGGCTCTTGAGGGTACCGACATCGAGGCCATCAAGGCTGCCGGCGAGAAGCTGACCGCTGCTTCCCAGAAGCTGGCCCAGATCGTTTACTCCAACACCGAGGAGCAGACCGCTACCGGCGCCGGTGCTGGCTCTGCCGCGGGCGATGACGTGGTCGACGCCGACTACGAGGTCGTCGACGACGACAAGTAAGCCTCTGCACGGAGTGTTTGCGCAGCTAGATTAACTATTTGGAGGCGCTCGAGAAGGGCGCCTCCTTAGATAAACGATGAGGAGGGTGACGTGAAGGTGCCCATCGAAGGTGAAGAGACGAAGAACGAGGCTACCCAGGCTGAGCCCGAGGTAGAGGTTAACGAAGACGCGGCCGTGGCCGAGGAGGCCGTTGAGGCCGAGGTCGAGCTGGACGACGAGCAGGCCCGCGTCGAGGCCGCCATCCGCGCAGGCGAGGAGGCCGCCGAGAAGGAGCTGGCTGCCGACGCCAACAAGATCCGCGAGGAGCGCGACGAGCTGGCCAAGAAGCTCGCCGGCGTGGCCGACGAGATCGAGGACGCCAAGAAGAAGGCCGCCGACGCCAACGAGCGTTACATGCGTCTGCAGGCGGACTGGGACAACTATCGCCGCCGTACCGCGGCCGAGCGTCTGGCCGAGAAGGAGCGCGCCGCCGAGAAGCTGGTGTGCAACCTTCTCCCTGTCATTGACGACATGGAGCGCGCCCTTGAGCACGCCGGCAAGACCGAGGCCAACGAGCAGATGCAGACCTTCGTCGACGGCGTCTCGGCCGTGCGCGCCAAGATGGTCGGCGTTCTTGAGGCCGAGGGTGTCTCGGTGATTGACCCGGCTGGCCAGGCGTTTGATCCTTTGTCCCACCAGGCAGTTGGCCGCGTTGAGGACAAGGAGTCCTACGACGAGACGGTGGCCCAGGTGTACCAGAAGGGCTACCGCATGGGCGACAAGGTGATCCGCACCGCGATGGTCACCGTGACCTTTGGCGGACCTAAGCGCCCGGCCGAGGAGGCGCCCGCTAACGACGAGGCGTCTGACCAGGACAGCCCTGCTGGAGATGCACAAGAGTAATCACAGGCTCGGCGCCCAGGCTCTTTTGTCTGGGCGCATCTTTTGAGAGGGGGTCGTGCCAACATGGCAGGCAATCAAAACTACTACGACGTCCTTGGCGTGAAGCGCGACGCCACAGACGACGAGATCAAGAAGGCGTTTAGGAAGCTCGCGGCCAAGAACCACCCCGACCGCGGCGGCGACGAGAAGAAATTCGCCGAGATCAGCGAGGCCTATACCACGCTGTCTGATCCTAAGAAGCGCAAGGAATACGACCAGCTGCTGATGTTTGGCGGAGTGGGCGGGGCCGGCTTTGGCGGCAACCGTGGCGGCTACAGCTACACCACCAACGTGGACAGCGACTTCTTTAGCAACTTCGCCGACGGCGGCTTTGGCGGCTTTGACTTTAGCTCCATCTTTGGCGGGGCCGCTGGCGGCGCCGGTGCGCGCGGGCGTACTCGCCGTCCCACTAAGGGCCGCGACCTTACCATGTCCATCGACGTCACGGCCGAGGAGGCCCTTTACGGCGGCAGCCGCAAGGTGTCGTTCTCTTCGCCGTCTACCGGGCAGTCGCAGACCATCACGGTCCGCATTCCTTCGGGTGCCTACGACGGCGGCAAGTTGCGTGTCCACGGCTACGGCGAGGACGGCGTGGCCGGTGGCGAGAAGGGCGACCTGGTCATCACGTTGAACGTGGCCGAGCACCCCATCTTCAAGCGCGACGGCGCCGACATTCGCATGGAGTACCCCATTAGCATGTATGAGGCCGCGCTGGGCTGCAAGATTGAGGTCCCCATGCCTTACGGCAAGGCCGCGCTTCTCAACATTCCCGCAGGTACGCAGGGTGGCCGCACGTTCCGCATCCCCGAGAAGGGCGCGCCGGACATCAAGCACAAGGGCAAGAACGGCTCGGTTTACGTGACGGTGCAGGTCAAGGTGCCCACGATGCTGTCCAAGAAGGAGCGAGACGCCCTTGAGGGTCTTCTCGCCGCCGACGAACGCAGCTACCGCGACGCCTTCAAGGACCAGGTGAGAAAGGACGCTGATCGCAATGGCGCGTAGCGACCGCGAGAGCAGGAACAAACCCCTGTACATGATCAGCGTGGCGGCCGAGCTCACCGGTATGCACCCGCAGACCCTGCGCGTCTACGAGCAGAAGGGCCTTGTTACCCCCGGTCGTTCCAGGGGAAACACGCGCCTGTACTCGCAGGCCGACATCGAGCGGCTCGAGCTGATCTCGAAGCTGACCGACGAGGGCATCAACCTGGCCGGCGTCGTGCGCATCATCGATATGCGCGAGCGGGCCGACCAGCTTGAGGCCGAGTGCGAGGAGCTGCGCGAGAAGGTCCGCTCGATGGAGGAGGAACTGCGCGAGTACCGCGTACAGGAGCGCATCACGTCACTGGCGCGCTACGACGGCACGAACCCCGAGCAGATCATGCGTAAGCTGCTGGGCGGCGGGGACAGCGAGTAGCTGAGGTTCTCGGCCGATTAGTGTACATAAATTTGAGTTTTGCTCCAAAAAGGCCACATATCAGTGGCCTTTTTTCGATTTGTGTACACTAATTTGCCTGGCGAGAAGACCTTTGCGGATCCTGCGAGCCAAAGGCCGCCTTCCAAGCGGCGATGAACTCCCGGACGCTACGTTGGTCCTCGGCGTACAACTCACACAGCAGGTCTTCTCCGCGCCGGCCGGGCAAAAGCGACCAGATAAGACGCTGTCTGCGTTTGGCCAGCTTAGGACGGTTGAGCAAGTTTCGCTGCAGGGTGAAGGGCTCGCCGGTCTCTCGTCCGATCAGGTCCATGACCTGCAGCATCACGGCGTCCAGTCCGCCCTTCTCGTAAAGGTCCTCGCTGGTTACCGGCAAGACCGTGTATCCGGCGGCGAGAAGGTCGCGCGAACGGCGTTTGTCGCCAACGATGCGACCGCGGGCCTGTGTCACGGCGTCGCGCTCGTGATCGGTCCCCGCGGCGGCAACCACGTCTTGCAGGCCAAAGTGCACGGCGCCGTCGTAGTTGAGGCCAACATGCGTGCCCGAAAACAGAATGTCCGGGACGCGCGTGGCGTCGGGGCCAACGTGAATTCGCTGGTTAAGGGTCACGTCGCCCAAGCCATAACCCAGCTCGGTAGCGTCGGTCACAGCGAGCATGGCAACAATGGCCTCGGTGGGTGACCAGGCGTTATTTCGCAGGCGAGGCAGGACTTCGCGAGCGCTGTCGCTGCCGGGAACGTACTTGCACTCGGCGAGAAACGCGGCGATCTTCTCGGCTGTGGTAATTGGTGCAACGTTGTACGTAACGTCTCCGTCACGCGGCGATGCGGCGTCGCGCGAGAAGCCCCCGCAGAACTCGTAACCCGCCAACAACTGGACCTCGGGGCGCGTGTGGGCCCCAAGCTCAATAAAGACCAGCTCGGGGCAGGCGAGGGCGACCCCGTGGCCTACGTCGATGAACGAGCCGGCGGGCAACTTGGTGTACGTCGTGCAGTCGACGCCCGCGGTGCGAATGCGCTTCTTGGCGTCGGGTGTGGCCACGTGAATAGGCCGCTTTGGGTCCAAAGCTGAAGTGTCGATGCCGAGAAACTCCAGGTCAAGGCATTTAGCCGTCCAGCGTTTGGCTGGCGCGGGGTTGGGAACAGGCAGATCGATGCGCTGGCCCACGCGCGCGTTGGGGCACTTGCCGGAACGAATGGCGCGCCAGGCCTGCAATGCGGTGACTCCGGTAAGGGCTATTTGCATGGCGGGGCTCCTCTTGGCAGGGAACTTCTCGCAAATAGTGTACATAAATCCCAGATTAGCCACAAAGAATCGGTTAAAAGTGTGAATTACGGAAATTCGTGTACACTATTCGCCTCGCCCAACCCCTGTACAAATCTTATATGTACGCACTTAGATTTTGTATAGCGTGCGGCCTCATGGGGAACACTGAACTGTGATAAACAGATTGGCCGCCGGTGCTTCCGCGCGGCAAGAGAGGGTGATGTACATGAGGCTAGAAAAGTGGGCCGTTACGGCTCAAGAGGCGCTGCAGGGCGCCATCGGGATCGCGGGTGACGTCTCGGCCTCGCAGGTCGAGCCGCTGCACCTGCTCAAGGCCCTTCTCAGCTCCCAAGAGCGAAACCTGGACTCGATCATCGAGCGCATCGGCGCCGATCCTAAGTCCATCGAGGCCCAGGTAGACCAGGCAATTGCACGCGCACCTAAGGTCAGCGGCGACAACGGCCAGATGAGCTTTGGCAACGACCTTACCCGCGTTGCCAATGCAGCCGAGAAGATCGCTGCCAAGCTCGACGACGCCTACGTGACCAGCGAGCACCTGCTCTGCGCCCTGGCAGACGACAAGTCCGAGGCCGGCAGCATCTTGAAATCGGCCGGCGTCACGGCCAAGCGCGTCCAGGAGGTCTACGAGAACCTCCGCGGAGACGAGCGCGTGACCAGCAAGGATTCCAAAACCGAGTTCGAGGCCCTGTCCAAGTACGGCCGCAACGTGACCGACATGGCACGTCAGGGCAAGCTCGACCCGGTCATTGGTCGCGTAGAGGAGATCCGCCGCACCATCCAGGTCCTCAGCCGCCGCACCAAGAACAACCCCGTTCTTATCGGCGAGCCGGGCGTGGGCAAAACGGCCATCGTCGAGGGCCTGGCCCAGCGCATCGTCAACGGAGACGTGCCCTCGACCCTGCGCGACAAAGAGCTGGTGGAGCTTGACATGTCTGCCCTGGTCGCGGGCGCCAAGTACCGCGGCGAGTTCGAGGAGCGCCTGAAGGCCGTCCTTAAAGAGGTCAGCAAATCCGACGGCCGCATCATCTTGTTCATCGACGAGCTGCACACCATCGTGGGCGCCGGCGCGACCGAGGGCTCGATGGACGCCGGCAACATCCTGAAGCCGGCCCTCGCCCGCGGTGAGCTGCACGCCATTGGCGCCACGACCCTGGACGAGTACCGCAAATACATCGAGAAGGACCAGGCCCTGGCCCGTCGTTTCCAGACCGTCATGGTCTCGGAGCCCACGGTCGAGGACACGATTTCCATCCTGCGTGGCCTGAAAGACCGCTACGAGCAGCACCACCGCGTGCGCATCACCGACTCGGCCCTGGTGAGCGCGGCCGACCTCTCCAACCGCTACATCAGCGACCGTTTCTTGCCCGATAAGGCCATCGACCTGGTGGACGAGGCGGCCAGCCGTCTGCGCATGGAGCTTGACTCGATGCCCGCCGAGATCGACGCCGTCGACCGCCAGCTCACCCAGATGCAGATCGAGGAGCAGGCCCTCATGAAGGAAGAGGACGCCGCATCCAAGGAGCGCCTGGAGACCCTGCGTCAAGAGATCGCCACCACGCGCGAGAAGCTCGACGGCATGAAGGCCAATTGGGAAAACGAGAAGGGCGCGATCGACCGCGTCCAAGACCTTAAGTCCCAGATTGAGGACGCCAAGACCGAGATGGAGCGCGTGACCCGCGAGGGCGACCTGGCCCGCGCCTCCGAGCTGCGCTACTCAACGATCCCCAGCTTGCAGCACCAGTACGACGAGGCCGAGGCGGCCTTAACTGCCAAGCAAGACGACGGCGGCCTTCTCAAAGAGGAGGTAGCCACCGACGAGATTGCCGAGGTCGTCTCGTCTTGGACCGGCGTGCCCGTCTCCAAGATGATGCAAGGCGAGATGGACAAGCTCAAGAACCTCGAGGGCCAGCTGCACGAGCGCGTCATTGGCCAGGACGAGGCCGTCTCGGCCGTGGCCGCCGCCGTGCGCCGCAGCCGCGCCGGCTTGTCTGACCCCGATCGCCCCATCGGCAGCTTCTTCTTCCTGGGCCCCACCGGCGTGGGCAAGACCGAGCTGGCAAAAGCCCTGGCAGAGTGCTTGTTTGACGACGAGCGCTCGCTGGTGCGCATCGACATGTCCGAGTACATGGAGAAGTTCAGCGTCCAGCGCCTGATCGGCGCGCCCCCGGGATACGTGGGCTACGACGAGGGCGGCCAGCTGACCGAGGCCGTGCGGCGCCACCCCTATTCCGTCATCCTTATGGACGAGATGGAGAAGGCGCACCCCGACGTCTTCAACATCCTGCTGCAGGTCTTGGACGACGGCCGCCTGACCGACGGCCAGGGCCGCGTGGTGAGCTTCAAGAACACGATCATCATCATGACCTCCAACGTGGGCAGCCAATTCATCGCAGGTGAGGGGGCCGGCGGCAACATCGAGGAGGGTCGTCGCCAGGCTACCGAGGCCCTGCGCCAGAGCTTCAAGCCCGAGTTCCTCAACCGTATTGACGACATCGTGGTCTTCCAGTCGCTGGGCTTGGCCGACATCGAGAAGATCGTCGACATCCAGCTCAAGGACGTTCGCGAGCGCCTGGACCGCGACCGCATTTCGCTGGAGCTTTCGGCATCGGCCATGCAGTCGCTGGCAATCGACGGCCTTGACCCGGTCTACGGCGCGCGCCCGCTCAAGCGCCTGATTCAGCGCGAGGTCGTGGACAACGTGGCCAACCTCATCATCGACGGCCAGGTCCACGAGGGCGACACCGTGCGCATCGATGTGGACGACAACGACAAGCTGGTGGCGAGAAGGGCGTAAGGGCTTCTCGCCGCGGCGGGCGGCTCGGCAGGGCCCAACAGCGGGAGCCGTGGCCGCGCTGGTTTCTCGTCGCCTGCAAACTCTTGAACATCCGGGGCATCCATCGGCTATGATGGGTGCCCCGCCGCGTTTTGCGCGGTAGGATAAGGCTGTCCCGCAACCTCTAACACGGGAGAACATCATGGCTGATTTGAACAACCTGCCCGGTTTTGACGACACCGGCGCCCAGCCCCAGGGCAACATCGACCCCAACGCAACCGTATACGCCCCGCCCGTCGCGGACCCCGAGGCCACCGTTTTGGCCGCTTCCGCAGACCCCGAGGCGACGGTCCTGGCGTCCCCCGACGCCCCTCTCGACGCCGCTGAGGCCGATCCCACGACCTTGGTCCCGCCCGCCGAGGAGGCCACGACCTACGCCCCAGCGGCCGCTACCAGGGTAAACCCTGCTCCCGCAACGACGGTGCGCCCGGCTCCCGAGACCAACCTCATGGCCGGTCGCCGCGACGGCCTGGACGCCATGGACGACCCGTACTACTCGCCTGTGGCCATGGAGGAGCTCACTACCGCGCACGCGCCGGTGTCGATCGACTCGCCGGTCAAGAGTACGTCCAAGAAGAAGCGCCGCCGCAACGTCGTCATCACCGTCATCATCGCTATCCTGCTGCTGGGTATGGCGGGCGCGGCCGGGTACTACACCTACCAGCAGGAAATCTGGGGCGGCAAGACCGTGCCCGACGTCGTGGGCAAGACCGAGGTCGAGGCGCGCCAGATGCTTGAGGCCGCCGGCTTCAAGGTGACCAGTCAGCAGGAGGCGTCTGACCAAACGGCTGGCACCGTCCTGTCCTGCTCGCCGCAGGTGGGCAAGCGTGCAGACCCGGCCAGCGGAGCGACCATCACCGTGGCCGCCTCGCGCACCATCCCCAAGGTCGTGGGTCTGACGCAAGACGCCGCCAAGGCCGCCTTGGCCGATGCCGGCGCCACCAATGTCGTCCTCTCCTTCGTCATATCCGACCAGGCAGAAGGCACCGTCGTGGATGTCGACCCGCGCGAGGGCTCGACCTTTGTGGCAACCGACAAGATCACGCTGTCTGTGGCCCAGCCCTACACCGTGCCCGCCGTCGTGGGCATGACCTTGACCGACGCCAAGGCCGCGCTGGAATCTGCGGGCCTCACCTACAACGTGACCTACGCCGAGTCGGACAAGGCTGCCAACACCGTGCTTTCGGTCACGCCCGAGCAGGGCACCAAGGCGTCTGCCGGCCTGGCCTGCGAGCTCACGGTTTCTTCTCCGTACCCCAGCGGCGTCACCAAGCTGGGCGAGTACTTCAACTGCTCGTCTGCCGAGGTGGCCGCCTACCTGCAGCAGCAGGGCTACAGCCTGCTGTACGGCTCTAAGTACGGCAACGGCGACGCCCACGCGGTCTACGCCGACGCGTCCGGCAACATGCTGACCTTTAGCGACGAGCCCGAGAACGGCCTGTACCAAAACGACGCGGTTCAGGATGTCCTTAACCAGGGCGCCTCGATCGGTGGCATTCGTTATGACTTTGCCGCGGCTAGCGCGCCTTCGACCAGCGAGACCAGCGAGGGCCTGAAGGCCGTCATGAGCGCGTGCGGCTTTGAGGGCTTGAAGGAGACCACGACCCAGACCGACATGGCGTCCACGATGGGCATCGATATGGGCGTCAGCCACTTCATCTGCGGCTACGGCGAGCAGGACGGCTATTCCTGGGCCGTCTTGATCGGCGGCAACACGACCGGCCGCAGCGCCGTTACCGTGCTCATGTGCCCCAAGGCCCGCTACAACGGCGGCATCGACCTCGCGCAGTTTGGCAATAAGGCCAGCCTGTGCGTGGCCTACTACAACATCGTCGAAGGCGGGCGATAGGGATGGCTGTTCCTGGCGAGAAGACCGGCGCGGCCGCAGGCCCGCACCCGCGCGATGCCGAGAAGGCCGCGATAAAAGACGAGGTCAACCGCGATTTTTTGCGTGCCGAGAATGAGGACGACGACGGGTACGACCCCTACTCGGACCGCCGTCCGGTGAGCGAGCCACTCTTCCAGCGCGACCCCTGGGCATAAAGAAGCCGGCGGCGAGAACCAAAAACGGGTTTCTCGCCGCCGGTTTTTTCGTTTGTGATGGGGCGCTGTTATGTGCCGCGTGTCCGGCTCGTCCCTTACGACCAGCCCTCCAACGACTCTGAGTACTCCAGCGTGATGGTCGTGCCAATCGCGACCAGCGACCCTGGGTCAACAGACGCCGTGGTCACGACGGGAATGTGCGCCGTAGTGTCCTGTACGTCAGCCGTGTGGTTTGTGATAGCCGGGTCGGGCGTGAACCCAGCTTCGATCAAGGTCTGCGTCGCCACGGTGGGCTGCATGCCAATAATGTTGGGCACGCGCGCCTTGCTGGCCAGGACGACAAACACGTTGCCGTCGTATGGGTTGCCGTCGACGCAGTCGCTAAAGGCGTACGCGGCGCAGCAGTTGTCCTTGTCGACGCTGCTGGCGTTGAAGATGTGCAGGTGTTTGACGCCAAGCGTGCGAAAAGTCTCGCGCAGCTCGGAGAGCGTTGAGGGCGTCATGCTAACTACAACTGGTGTAAATCCCGCAGGGGCGTAGATAGAAGAGTCGCTATCCTTCGTCGCTTCGGCCTCGGCCTCGGCCGAGCTCTGCTCGCCGCCCGAGGAACACCCGGCAAGAAACGCGCCGCTGGTAATCGCCGCGCCGGCGAGAAAATCGCGTCTGGACAGTTTGGGTTTTGCCATGGCACATCACCTATTCAAGGAAGCCGCACTCAATCTCAAACTCGTCGACCTTAATGGTACCTGAATCGTCGTATACCGGGATATATCGCACCCCAGTTTTTGCCATTTCCAGGCATTCCGCGTCCGATGCACCGCCAAACGGCTCGAGGTCTTCTTTGCGGACAAAACCCTTTTTCCCATTGATTCCAACGGCCTCTGCCAGGGCTTCGTTGGCCGCTGCGACCGCCGTCGGGTCGGGCAACCCCTGGTCCATCTGGTAATAGATGGTGTCCGAGTAGCAAGTTAACCCGTACGACGCCACGCGCCAGATGGAAGAGCCGGAGAAATACCCGCCGTAATACGGGTTGCTAAGGTCTATCGCCATGATGCGGTGCATGAATTCGGACGACTGACTCCCGTTCACATAGTTGCCAGACTTTGCAATGCTGGTTCCGCCCATGATGGTCGTGTTGCATTTAACACTGCCCGCGATGCAGGGATAACTCACCTTAAACCTGCTGGTAAAACGAATGTAGCCGCTGGTGTCGTAATCCAGATAGCACGAGACGGAACCCGTGTGCCCTTGAGACCCGGTATAGGTTTTAGTGCTCCCGTACTTTGTCACGGCTTGGGCGGCCGTCGGCATTGCCGCTAGCGCACCAAGTCCCGCGACAAGTGCCGTCCCGGCGAGAAACCCGCGTCTCGAAATGCTCTTTGAATCCATGTCGCTTCCTTTCAGTAACCGTTCATTGCCGTTGGACCAACAGTGCCTAAATCGCGCCGTCGTGTCTGTCTTTTTGAGGTATGCAATTACGTTAGACATGAAAAAATGGCCGGGATTCGTCCGGTGAAAGGCGTTTTGCATGAAACAAACTGGCTTGAGACATGTTGACCTTACAAGAGCCATTTGGTGCGCCTGGGGAGCAATCATGTTTGCAATCCCCGGGGTTGGCTCCTACATTTCTCTTAGGCTTGACGACTGTCTGGGGGTTGCATCCCCCTTGCTCTATCATCCGGCCGCCATTGGCTTTGTCGCAGCCGTGGCCGCTGTGACAAATCAAGCAGCTCCGGATTTGGGTTCCGCTATTTTGCGTCATCGAAATGGGTTACTACCATGGGCTGTATTTCCAGTGGCATCGCTGGGGTTGATGGGTTTTGCCACGTACAAGGAATGCTGGGAACTGCTCAACGGCTCTCCGTTCTTTGGCCTCAATACAGAATTCGATGTGCTGGTGGGTTTGGCGCAGGCTCTCGCCATCCTGTTTTGGCTTCTATGCTCCCTGGCGTGCGGGAGCCCTCAGGTTGATTCGCAAGAAGACGAGCCCCTGCGTGTAAAAACGCCTGTCGCGTATGCTTTCGGAGTCGCAACGCCCTTTGTTTTGACGTCTGTCTCGGTATTGACGGCTGCTTGGCTGTCGTGCCTTTTGCTGTTCGTGACGCTCGTCGTGGTTTTGCCGCATTTTTCCAAAAGACACTCCACAGCGGATTTGGCTATCTCATTTATAAGCGGCCTCCTACTATTTGCTCTGATAAATGACTTCTCGATACGGCTTTATCTCGACGGCGTTAGCAAGGAGATCTCCGTAGCAGTCCTCTGTCTCCTTCTAATTGCTGCGCTAATGGTTCCTCTTATTGGCACCGCCGCAAATACAAAGGCCCCCTCATCTGCCGTCCAAGAAGACGTGGCAGATCTAGAAGAAGATTCCTATGAGGCCCTGGCTGTATTGAGCCCTCGTGAAAAGCAGGTCTTTATTGCGTGGCTCCAAGGAAAAAAGAACCCTGAAATCGCTGCGGAGCTGGGGTTGGCGGTCGGGACAATTGCCACATACAGAAACAGGGCCCTCGAAAAGCTGGATATAGACTCGGAGGAAATCCGGGCTTTGCGAAGTGGGGTGCAGGCAGAAGATGCGGTTGTCGAGGTCAGTCTTGCGCCCGAGAAAGACGGCTTGTTTCTCTGGGGCCCCGTGCTTATCGTCTTTGCGGCGTCGTCGTTGCTCGCGGTCTTCCTTGGAGGGGCGCCGCAAAGTTGTCTTAGGGGTATAGTTCTGGCGCTCGCTATCTGTGGAGTGCTTTGCAGCGACGGGAAAGCCGGAGCTGCTGCTACAAACGCACCTTTTCCCTATGAGCGGCTGTGGCCTTTTGCCTCCGGCGGGCTGCTCGTAATCGAGTCGCATAGGGTAGCGTCCGTTTTTACAGCCCCGCAGTTTTTTCTTTCCTACCTGGTTCTTTGCGCAGCGACAATTGCTGTCATAGCTCTGCTAATAGTCTGGTCGAGTCGCCCGAGTGAAGAGAGCTTGCCGTTTCTGCTGCCCGACAAAAAGGCCGGGTGTCTCTGTTTTTCCGTAGGCCTTGGTCTTACTTATTCGACTTACTCGTATTCGACGCTTGGGCTCAGGCCTTTGACTTGCGCGATTATCCTTTTTGCGATTAATACTGTCCTTCTTTTAAAGACACGTGAAGAGCTTGCTGTTATCTCGGCCGGATGCATCGGTGGAGAAGAGCGTGCGTTGGACTATTTAAGGGGACGAGGACTCAATGAGCTTCAAGCGCGCGTCATTTTGCTTACAGGCACCGGCAGAACACGTGCTGAGATATGCGATAAGCTTTCTGTGGCACCAGGAACGGTTAATTCATGCAGGGCGACCGGTTATAGGATGCTGGGTGTTCATTCAATCTCCGAATTGAGGAAGCTGCTTGGCTCCGAAGCCGGTCTGAGCGTGTCTTAGTGGATTGCATATCGGTCAAAGACATGACTTTTGCGAGGCTTTGGGGGATTCTCTTTCAAAAGATACGCCAAAAGAAAGAGGATTGAATGGTTAAGAAGCTCGTTATGCCGGTCCTGATACTTATGACATGCTGCTGTCTTACGGCTGGCGTGGCGCCGGACCGCGCACTGGCACAGGCGTTGGATAACGAAGTCGTTCCAACGGTTACTCATATCAATGGCATTGATTTTTATCAGCCGTCTGCATGCTCCTGGTATGGGTGCTCCAAAACTTTTAGTGAGGCGACAAAGCTCGGGCCATATTACTTTGACGGATCGAGTGTCGGTATCGAGATGACTTGCAGCTCTTCTGCCGGCGGCTCTTTTACCGTAACGTTGTACCGCGGAAGTTCGTCCGGCACGCGGGTCGGCGGTGCAACCTTCTCAAAGAAGGGTTTTACCAAGGCGACGTGGTCTAACGTGGGATCCGGCTCCTATTACTTTTGGATTTCTGGGATTGGTACGTCTCGAATCACGGCAAACGACATCGCTATGTACAGCTGGTAGATGAACCCCTAAGAGAGTGGAGCGCCCCATGGATCAGCAGGTGCTGGCAATTCAGAAGTGGCTCAACAAGACGTACGCCGGCTACGACGGCTGGGTTTCTCTGTTAGAAGACGGCGTGACAGGCTGGCAGACCATTTACGGGCTGAGAAGAGGCCTGCAGCACGAGCTTGGCATCTCGCCCATGGCCTCTGGTTTTGGCGGCCAGACGACCGCGGCGTTTAAGAGCCAGATTGGTCGCATAACCGAGACGAGCAGCACGCCGGCCAACGTCCTTACGATTCTAAGCGGCGCGCTGTGGTGTAAGGGTTATTCCGGCGTGGTGGGCAGCGTCGGCGCGACGTTTGCAAAGATGTCCTCGAGCGTTGCCTTGGTGAGGAAGAACTTGGGTCTTGGAAGCACGGCGGTCTATGTCGACGTCAAACTCATGGCCTTTCTGCTTTCGATGGACTCTTGCACTGTTGCGGCAGGCGGAAACGAGTCTGTGCGGGCGGTCCAGCAGTGGCTTAATGCCATGTATCTGGGGCGACGCGATTTCTCGCTTGTTCCGTGTGACGGATTGACGTCCAGACAGATGCTCACGGCGTTTATCTACGCGATTCAATACGAAATTGGCATGGTGGACGGCACGGCTAATGGGAACTTTGGCCCCGGCACAAAGGCGGGCATAAAATCCAAGGCCGGCGTTTCGCTGGGGAGTGCGGATTCGTCCAGCCACTACGTGCGGCTTTTTAGCGGGCTTCTTAGGTATAACGGGTACCTTGACGTTGTGTTTGACGGCTCGTTCACCTCTGCGAAGGCTGGGGTGGCCAAGGAATTCCAGCAGTTTATGGGGCTGGAGGCTACGGGCGCTGGCGACTACCGGACGTGGTGCTCGCTGCTTGTCTCGTGCGGCGATACCGAGCGTGCGGTCACGGGATTTGACACAAGCACACCCTTGACGGTTGCCGCGGCTAGAAGCGCGGTTACCGCAGGTTACGAACATGCTGGTAGATACCTTGTTGGCAGCAGCAAGCATATTACGGCCGATGAGATGATTGCGCTGAAGTCCGCTGGGCTCAAGCTGTTCCCGATTATGCAGCGATACAACAACTCGGCCTCGGTCATGACGTATGAGGAGGGCCAAGAGCAGGGGCTTGACGCGATTGAGCGTGCGCGGATTCTAAATATTCCCGCCGGCTCAACGCTGTTCTTTGCGGTTGACTTTGACGCGGTGCAAAGCGAGGCGGAAGGCTGTGTGACGCGCTTCTTCCAGGGCGTCAACGATTCTGTATCGGCGGCGTTTGGTTACAAGGTGGGTGCCTACGGCACGCGAAACGTCTGCCGCGTTCTGTCTGAGAAAGGCCTTATCACGGCTTCTTTTGTGGCCGGTATGTCTTGGGCTTGGGGCGGCAATATGGGCTACAAGATGCCGGATAACTGGGGATATAACCAGGTTGTAGGCGGAACCCTGGCGGCATCTTCCGGGAATGTCGAGATCGATAAGGTCGCTGCTGCCCCATCGGCGCCGAGCGTTTCTCTCGCCAAGGTCTTGAGGGCGCCAACAGCGGCCGCGCTGTATGCGGATGATGCGGGCTTTGACTTGTTGTACTCCTTTGCCGTGCATGCCGAGCTGGAGGCGGCTAGGACGGACTCGTCGTTGACTGGTGAGGGGGTGGCTCGCCTTGGCTTGGGTTGGGCGAGAAAAGAGAAGTATACCGGGGATATGTGGGATATCTATTTGACTGAGAATCTCGTTTCCGAATCGGATGTTGAGTCGTTTAGGGTCAAGATGTCTTCGTGGTCCTATAAGAGCGCAATTAGAAATCCGGACAGCGCGTGCGTCGATCGCGATACGGCACACTTCTCCGCAACGGCACTTGCTTGCATAAAATGGCGCGGTAAAACCTGGGACCTGCCGCTAAACAAATTTCGCATGGCAGACCTGGGTGGTTGGGCTATGGATTTGTTGCAGTTGTGGGGAGAGTATTACCGAACATTGCCTAGCGGCAGTATGGAGGCGTGGGTTGCGAGCTGTGTGGGAGCTTATGGCGACCCCGCCTTCGACAGGTCGGATTTGATGGGCGATGCTGACGCAGTTGTCTTTGCATCGCTGATGCCGCAGGGTGATGGGGTTGCTTTTTCTGACGCAGTTCGAACTCTGGTTGGAATTAGTGTTAGAGAGCGCCTGCTGCGTTTCTATGCGCTGCGTTTTAATTCCAAGGAAGAAAATGTAATTGGGGCTTTTCAGTCGTTGGTTGATGTTGATGGCGACAACCCCTGGACTGCTGTGTTTACCGAAGTTGCGTTGTTAAAGGCGGCGAACGCAGAAAGATTACCTAATAAATACGAGGCAGAGGCTTTTGCCAAGGGTTTCGTGACGGCTATCGGCCGCATCATCGCGGAGGGTTGATAGTGGATAGGGTCGTCAAAAGAGCGGCTGCGGTGATGCTTGCTATTGTGCTCGCTATTGCGGCGTATGCTACTTATCGCCTCGTGAACCCAGTGTATGAAAAGGATGGCATAGCGATTATCGACGTGCGGCTATCCACGCGCGAGGATAGGGATAATCCCGAGCTTGTTGTTTTGTACCAAAATCGCACTGGTAAGGATAACGGTGCGTTTGTCTCATTCAGGCTCTATGACAAAGATGGGAAAGAAGCTGGAATTGCATATGGGACCGCCGGGAGCGGTGGAGTTAGCCCCCCAATTTCAAACGGATGGATCGGAGTTGCGCGATGCCCGATGGCGACGTACAAATATTTTTTAGAGACGCCGGAGGGCTTGACCAACAAAGAAAAGATTGAAGATATCGCGAGTTGGGAGATATCCGTCGCCTTTCCGTTGTACTGATGCCGTCGCTTGTTTGATTGTATGGGCGGGGCCTCGGTTATTGCCGGGACCCCGCTTTGCAACGGGCGAGAAACGAGCGGGCGGTAGAATGGCGGCCGTTCGCTTTGTCCCTTTGCGAGAAAAGACCTGCATGCTCGGCGCTGTTCCAGACTTGAAGACCCTGCTCATCGTGTGCCCGCTGGTGTTTATCGGCAGCTTTGTTGACGCCATTGCCGGCGGGGGAGGGCTCATCACCTTGCCTGCCTATCTTATGTGCGGCCTGCCGGCGCACCAGGCGATTGGGACCAACAAGCTGTCTTCCATGGTGGGGACGACCTTCTCGACCGGGCGGTTTATTCGCAACGGGTTCGTGAACTGGAAGCTGGCGTTGCCTGCGGTGGCGTGCGCCTTGGTGGCCTCTGCGGGCGGGGCACAGCTTTCGATGATGCTGGACGAGTCGCTGTTTCGCTGGATTTTGATCGTGGCGCTGCCGGTGGTGGCGGTGGTTACCCTGCGCAAGAAGTCGCTGCGGCCCGAGACGCTTGAGATGACGCACGGCCGGCGCATGGCCGCCGTGTGCGCGACGGCTGCCGTTTGCGGTATGTACGATGGGTTTTATGGCCCCGGTACCGGCACGTTTATGATCTTGGGCTTCTCGCTTCTGGCTAAGCTTGGGGTTCGCGACTGCGCAGGACTTACCAAGTGCGCCAACCTGGCGAGCAACGTGGCAGGGTTCGCGTCCTTTGCCATTGCGGGTCACTCGTGGTATTTGCTGGGACTTATCGCCTCGGTCTTCTCGATTGCGGGGCACGCGCTGGGCGCCGGCATGGTAGTGCGCGACGGTTCAAAGATCGTGCGCCCGGTTATCATTTGTGTGCTTGCAATCCTCTTCGTCAAGACGGGCCTCGAGGCCCTGGGGATTGGGTAACGCAGGACGAACGCGGCCATCTAAACTAAAAGAACCTTGTGCTAAACTAAGCTCAGCTAAAAGAACGTTTAGTTTAGAAATGGCTTAGGCTCATGAAGACCGCAACGCCGCGCCCCGTTAAGCGCGCTCAAAGAGACATTGCCGCCAACCTTGATTTGGCGCGCAGACAGCAGCGAATCACCGTTGCTGTTTTGGCCAGTCGCACAGCGATTTCGGAGCCAACCATCTTAAAGCTCCTTAACAAGGGGGAGGGGACTTTCGAGACTTTCCTGCGCGTGGCGATGGTCTTGGGCATGTTAGACAACGCTGTGGGCGCAACCGACCCTCTCACCACGCCCCTCGGCCGCGTTTTGGCCGAGGACGATATTCCTCAGAGGGTGAGGTGCTAGCCATGGCAAAGCGGCGCGCGCCCCAAGGCGTCTGTTTGCGACGCGGAGGGAAAGCTGTACATTGCCAAGTTTCCCCGCAAGGACGAGTCTAAGATCGACGACGTTTGCGCCTGGGAGAAGGTCGCGCTTGATATCTTGGCTGCGTGCGGGCTTGACGTGCCGGAGTCGCGTCTGTTGCGCGTCGCGGGTCGCTCGGTTCTTCTTGTGGGGCGGTTTGACCGCAAGGACGGGCGCCGCGTTCCTTACATGAGCGGCCTCACCGCCATTGGCGGCGGCTTGCGGCATCTGCGAGGCTTCCGTTGAGGCGATGCGGTCTCGAATGGAGAACGCGGTACTTGAGCTGGGGCGATTTGCTTAGCCGGTGACGGAGCCCCAGTTGGAGGTCATGAAGTTCCACAGGAAGAAGACGACCAGGACCAAGACAACGATGAGGGCGAGAAGCGCGACGGCGGTTTTGATGCGGGTGTTCTTCTCGCGTGAGGCAAAGATGTCGCGGCGGCCCTTGGGAATCTCGAGGTACTGACCGTAGTGGAGGTCGCGGCGAAGCTGCTCGCCCTGCGCGCGGGAGCGCTTGTAGGAGCGGCCGCTGATGGGGGTCCCGGGGTTGGTGTAGCCCGAGTCGTGCGTGACGTTAGGAATTTCGTCCTGGGCATTGGCGTAGTCGTCGATGGTGCCCATACTTTGGTGGACGGGGCGTTTGCGCACGTAGGGTGCGGGGTTTGGCGCGGGTGCGGGCGCCGGTGCAGGTGCGGGGCTTTGCTGCGCGCCGGGCACGGGATTTTGAGGAGTGCTGCTGTCGTCAGGCATGGCCACATCCTTGCGTTGGCGTTAAAACCATTCAATGATACGGCATTTCTCGCCGACAAGGTCCTTCGCGAAGCTTTTCAACAGAACGCTGAAGAGGGACTGAGGCAACGAGGCGCCATGCCTCACTGAACAACGTGTTGACCAGGGCTTTTGCGAGCAGCTGCCAGCTGAGGCGTGCTAATATGGGTGCCAACGAAGGCCCTCAGAAAAAGGAGCGATCATGACTGAGCAGAAGCAAGCCCTTAGTGAGCAGGAACTCGACCAGACCACTGGCGGCGAGAGCCAGATCAAGATCAAGCAAAAGATGCGCATCTATGACCGCAACAACAACTGGATCGGCCTACGCAACGGCGACGACATCGAGTACTATCCTTGCGAGAAATGCGGACGTCCCACCCACTGCGGCACTTTCCACCGCTGGTACTGCGATCCGTGCAACAAGAACTACTACAGCCCTGATACTAAGATATGGGCCGGTACCGAGGAGGAGCTCAAGGCTGCGTCTGTGAGCTAAGCATTAGCTTTGGACCCTTCGTAGCCAGGGCAGGCAAAAGCCTCTTTGGCAAAGATGGCTACCGGCGCCGCGCCGGCGATGGCAAGGATTGCGGGGAAACCCGCGGCCGAGCTGTTGTCGGCGCGGTTTTTGTGCCTCGAAAGCCGTCGTAAAGTGTACGCGCGACTTTTCCTGGTTTAAACCGGGGTTCGTCGAGTATAAAAGGCGATTGCAGCCACGTTTTCCCAGTTGGTCGGCGACCAAAAGCCGCTGGATACTTTGCCCAACCGGATTTAAACCAAGAAAAGTCGCGCGACCCTAATTGCAGGGCCGCGCGACTGGCTAAAACGGGCGATTTTGCGGGTTGCGAAGCCTTACTTGGCGGGCTCCACGACGAGGGTGTCCTCGTAGTCGGCGCCGTAGGTGCTAAGCAGGGTCTTCTCGTAGTCGGAGTGGAAGAACTTCTTGCTGCCCAGGGTGTAAAGCTCGTCGTTCACCCAGGTCAGAAGCTCGGAGTTGCCCTTGGCCACGGCCGGCGCGATGGTGTCGGCGTCGCCCAGGCTGTCGATGCCCACGACGTACTCGTCGGTGCCGGATGCCTGCGCAAAGGCGATGACCTCGGTGTTGTCGTTGGCCCAGACGGCGTCCTTGTTGTTCTCGAAGGCGGTCTTGGCGGCGGCGTAAGTGTCGTACTTCTCGAGCTTAACGTCGGGGTAGTGCTTGGTGAGGTAGGTCTCGGCCGTGGTGCCAGAGATCACGATGACAGTGCGGCCGCTGATGTCGTCGATCTTGGTGAGCACGTTGTCCTTGTGCGAAACGACGCCCAGAGCGACGTTCATGTAGGCCTCGGCAAAGTCGACCTTCTCGGCGCGCTCCTGGGTCACGGTGAAGTTGGCCAGGATGAGGTCGACCTTGTTGGTCTCAAGGTACTCGACGCGGTTGGCGGCCTCGGTGGAAACAAACTCCACGTCAACGCCCAGGTCGGTGCCAATCTGGCGGGCAAGCTCGACGTCGTAGCCCTGGTACTCGCCGTTCTCGTCGACGTAGCC
>CAVDXJ010000001.1:0-22904 GCA_963612765.1 Oscillospiraceae bacterium | reverse complement strand
CTCACCGGCGAGCGCATGAAGGAGATCCAGGCCGTCAACGCCTGCCGCAAGGACGCGATCTCGGACGGCATGGCCGTCGACGAGGCGCTTGCCAAGTGGCAGACCATCGACCAGGTTCCTTCTCAGTACCGCGCGGAATAGCAGCCGGTTTTACCTGCGCGATTTCGTTTCTCCCCAAGGGCCCCGACGCCACGCGCGCTGGGGTCCTTCTCTGTTGCGGGGCCACGCATCGAGTGTTCGCCCGCGACGCGCACCGATGTTTGTACAAACATCGGTCCTAATCGAGAAAATCGCCCTTCTCGGCACAAACATCGGCGCGATTTAGGAAGGTTTGTACAAACATCGGCGCGGCCCCAGACGCGGGTGGCGAGATGAGCCGCGCGGGACCTTATTTTTGACTGAAAACGCTTCACTTATTCCATTTGGCGCGCCGATCCTCGCGTCGCCATTTTTCAAGTCATATCCTCAACGATGCGGTGGCGGGCTGGTTGGAACGTCGTATTGCTGCTGCTTCGTATCAAGCGGTTTCGCTGAGGGGGTTATGTGGCTACTGTTGCCGGGCATTCGATTGCCGGATCGGTTAAGAAAGTTAACCAGGACGCATATTGCGCCTTGACGGCAATGACCGGCCTTGGAGAGGCGTCGCTTATCGCGCTCTGCGACGGCGTCGGCGGCTTGTCTGGCGGCGAGGTCGCCAGCTCCACCGTGATCAGTGAGTTCTCCCACTGGTTCGAGGATTCCTTTCCAACCTATTCGTCCTTGAATACCAAAGGTGACACGGTTGACCTTGCAAATATCAAGGGCGCGTGGACGAGTCTCATCGATAAGCTCAATTCCCGCCTGCGGAGCTATGGGCAAAATCGCGGCGTGCGATTGGGCACCACCCTGACCGCGCTGCTCGTCTTTGAGAACCACTATGTGATAGGCCATGTTGGCGATTGTCGCGCCTACCTTTTGCGTCAGGGCTCTTTTGAGCAGCTCACGCGCGATCAGACCCTTATCCAGCGCGAGATCGACGCAGGCAGGATCGGCGCAAAAGAGGCGCTAACCAGGCCAGAGAGCTCGGTGATTCTGCAGGCCGTAGGCGCTCAGGAGGGAATCGACCCTGTCTTCACTTGCGGCCAGATCGCGGACGGCGACACGATCCTGCTTTGCTGCGACGGTTTCTATCGCAGGCTGGACATGGGCGGGCTGGCTCATGCGCTTGGCGAGAATCTTCCGTTAACCAGCGATGCCATCTCAAACGCACTCGCCCAGGCCGCCGACCAGGTTATGGACGCCGGCGAGAAGGACAACATCACAGCCGTTTGCCTGCATGTTTCCCGCGAGGACTTCTCTACCTCCGTGCTTAACTGCGGCGACGAGGCTACCACCTGCCTTGAAGGAGATGAATAGCCTTGGCACAAATCGGCGACATCATCGACGGAAAATACGAAGTGCTCTCCCTTGTTGGGCGGGGAGGAATGTCGCGCGTATGGCTTGCGCGCGACAGCCGCTTGAACAAGCTCTGGGCCATCAAGGAGATTGGCCGCACGGCCCGCGACGTAAATAACGAGGTGGTCGTCCAAAGCCTCATCACTGAGGCCCATCTCATGAAGCGGCTTGATCACCCGATGCTCCCGCGCGTCGTCGATATCATCGAGGACGGTAGGACCATCTTTGTTGTCATGGACTACGTCGAGGGTGCGTCCCTTAAGCAAACGATGCGCGCGGCCGGCCATCCCATGGACGAAGCCGACGTGATCGCTTGGGGAATCCAGCTTTGCGATGCCCTCGAGTATCTCCACACCAGAACACCTCCCATTATCTACCGCGACATGAAGCCCGACAACATCATGCTTCGCGAGGACTCGACGGTGCGCCTTATCGACTTTGGCATTGCCCGCGAGTACAAAGAGGGAAAGTCCTCCGACACCAAGGTGCTTGGCACAAGGGGCTACGCTGCGCCCGAGCAGTTCTCGCGTGATGCCCAGACCGACGCTAGGACCGATATCTATTCCCTGGGTGTAACGTTGTACGTCTTGGTAACCGGCCGCTCGGCTTCGACCGAGACATACTGGCACCCGATTCGCGAGATTAACCCTAAGCTCTCGGAGGGTCTTGAGCACATTATCGCCAAGGCCACTCAGGCAAATCCCGATGACCGTTATCAGACGGCGGCGGACATGCGTTATGACCTTGAGAACTACGAGAAGCTCACCGAAGGTTATCGCAGCGCCCTCAAAAAGAAGCTGGGCCGTTTTTCCCTGTTGCGGGCAACCTCCATTGGCCTTGCCGTAGCGGGCGTCGTTTGCCTGGCCACGAGCCTTTATCTAAAGAACACGACGTACGAGTCGTATCTTGCCTCGGCTCGAGCCGCGAGCACCGAGTCCCTGGATGACTCGTCTTCGGCCGCCGAGAACTATTACGTCGATGCCATGGCTGTCGACCCGACGCGCGTCGACACGTACTCGGAGCTTGTGGACAAAGTGTACAAAGCCGACCAGAACTTCTCGATTCAAGAGGCTTCTCGCCTCCAAGACATCATGGACGCGTATCGCGCGAGAATCGAATCCCAAGACGGGTACGCAAAGCTGTGCTACGACATCGGCACCCTTTACTACGTTTACTACGAGCAAAACGACAACGATGAGTCTCGTGATTACGCCATGAGTGCCGGTATCCAGGCGGCCCAATGGTTCCAGGCGGCAATCGATCACTATGACGAGAAGGTCTCTTCGAATAAGGCCTGCACGCTCACCGCGTCCGAGAGGTCATCTGCTCAGGCGTATGTGACGATCGGCGAGTTCTATCGCAAGCTCTCGCAGGCGACGCTGGAGGGAAGCGAGGGCAGCGTCTATGAGGGCTACTGGCAGTCGCTGGAGTCGGCCCTTGAGGGACTTTCGGACAAAGACCCGGTAATGGTGCGCCTGCGTCTTTGCCAGCTCATCAACCAGGCGGTCGTTTCCCCGACCTACCTTAGCGGGTTTAAACGCGCGGGTGTTTCGCGCGAGCAGGTCGAGGCGCTGGTAAATAAGGCGAAGGCCATGGCCGATGCGCTTGAGAATGACGCCGCGTCGAGCGAGAAGGCGCGGTCGATGTGCACCTCAGTTCTCTCGGAAGAGACGAAGGCGGCGATATCGTCGAATATCGCGGCCGTTTACGAGAGCGCCGCCGCAACGGTTGCCGATAGGTCCTTGAGCCCTGCCGTTTTGGGAGCGGGGGAGGATGCGTGATGACCTTTCAAGACATCTTGAGAATCGCCGGGATCGCTCTTTTGATCGGCGCGGTTTTGCTCGCGATCCTTGCCGCATACGTATATCGCGCCAGCGATATACGTGGGGTGAGGGCAGATCTTGCGGGCAAGCGGCGCAGTGATAAACCCGCACCAAGCGCAAAGACGCATGAAAAGGAGCAAGAGCCACGCGTCGCGCCACCCGCCGAGGAGCAAAAACCCCGCGTCGCGTCACCCGCCAAAGAGGACGAGTCGACGGTTGTCTTGGATTGCGCGACAAGCGAACAGCCGCACGAGTCTTTGTCGGACAAGCAGCCCAATTACCCGCAACAGGCAAAAACGCCCTCGTTTGGGTTTCGGATCATACACAAAGAGATCGTTATAAACAGCGACAAGATCATAGGGGAGTAAGCACTCATGGATACTTACAACAATCAAAAGCGAATCGCCCTTTCTGGCCGTGGCCGCATCGCGGCGGGTGCCATCACGGCGAGTCTTGCGGTCGCCGTCGCGGTGCCGGCTTTTGGCGTGGCGAGCAGATCCGGCATCGAGTTCGACATCGATGGTTTAACTGTTGTCGATGGCATGAATTACGTGGCAAAGCAGGATAATTACATCGCTCGCATAACTGTGCCCTCCGGCCTGGTATTCGATGCCGAGAATTCAAGCGTTTTTGCAAAGGGCGTCGACTCAAACGAGGTCGATGTGTGGAGCGACGTGACTCCGGCAACAGCAAAGGACGAGGACCCCAAGGTATATGAAACAACCCTTAGCTCGGACGAGGTTCTCGCCGGTGCCAAGGCAAGCATCGTCGTGAGTAAAAGGGGTTTTAAGCGCCCTGCCGAGACCCTTGAGATCGACGCTGCCCACATCGATTCCGAGACTCCTGTAGTGACCATAAAAATGTCCCAGGCGCGAGTCGGTCAGGCTTCGGTCAAGGTCCAAGAAACGGACACTAAAGAGCAAACTGTCGACTTCTACTCCAAGAAGGGGCTCAAGGCCACCGTCTCTGTGGATGATGCGACGTTCGATGCCTCTGCCACTAAGGTGAACGGCGTCTCTTTGGGCGATACCCAGTGGACAAAATCTGGGACAACGCACACCGCGACCATCGATTGCGCGGCGATTCAAGACATCAAGGTCGAGGCCGCAGACAAAATGGGCAATAGCTCCGTTGCCGAGTATGGGCAGCAGGACTCTACCGTCGATGCAGACGGCAACAAGGTTGATGGACAAGTATTCAGGGTTGACGCATCGCTTCCGCAGACGTCCATCGAGTTCAACGGAACAGATTCAAAGTCCTACTTTAAAGACTCTGAGGTAACGGCCCGCGTGACCGTGAGCGCATTCGATTACAGCGCCGATACGAAGATTGAGGTAAACGGAGAAGCCCAAGATGATTGGGTGACCTCTGTTCTCGATGATGGCTCACGTGTTTTCGAGAAGACCTTTGGTGCCGAGGGCTCATACCAAATCAGCGTGAACAACAACAAGGTTTGGGGAAAGGTCCCGGGCGATACCCCCAAGGCGCTGCTCGTCATCGACCGCACGGCTCCTGTTGTCGACGTCTCGTGGGATAAGACCGAGGCGACTAACGAGAAGTACTTCTCGACGTCTCGCACCGCAACGGTGACGATTACCGACGATAACTTTAACGCAGGCGCGACAACGATCAAGGCCAAGGGCGCCACGGTGGGCGCCTGGTCTGTTGACTCGAAGGACCCCTCCAAGCATGTTGCGACGGTCAAATTTGAAAAGGACGGCACGTATGATTTGACGGTGGAGGCGCTCGACCTTGCGGGTAACGCCGCATCTACCTACGACTCCGGCGAGTTCGTTATAGATCAGAGCGCGCCCAGAATCGATGTGTCTTGGGACAACGAAGGGCTTATAAACCACAAGTATTGCGCGAAGGCACGTACCGCCACCGTCTTCATCGCCGAGGATAACTATGACCAGGCCCTTGTCAAGGTCGACGGAGCGACTGTTGTTTGGGATAAAAGAAACCCAAGAAAAGGCACGGCCGTGTTTTTCGACGACGGGGTCTACGACCTCAAGATTAGTGCCAGCGACCTTGCGGGCAACGTCGCGGTCGCCTATGACTCAAGTGAGTTCATCGTAGATAAAACCGCCCCGACCATCTCGGTTTCCTGGGACAACCAAGATGCCAAGGGTTCTTACGGCGAGAAAACCTACTATGACGCTGCGCGCACGGCGACCATATCCTTCTCTGATGACAATTTCGACCAGTCTCTTGTGAGCGTTGAGGGTGGGACCCTTGTCTGGGACGAGAAGGACCCCAAGACGGCCACCGTTAGCTTTGCGGCCGACGGGGAGTATCGCCTTCGCGTTCATGCCGCCGATCTTGCCGGCAACGTTGCGGAAAGCTATGACTCCGGGATTTTTGTCGTCGACTTGGTTTCTCCCCAGGCGACCGTTACGTACGACCTTAATGAGCCAAAGAACGACAAGTATTTCTCGTCTGCGCGCACGGCGACTATCGTAATCGACGAGCTTAATTTTGATAAGGACCTTATCGAGGTTGCCGCCGACGGCGACGACGGCTCATTCAAGGTCTTAGATTGGGTGGATGAGGGCTCCAAGCACACCGCGACCGTTGTGTTTGGCAATTCTGATAAGGCTCTTGGCCTAAAGGTGGCTGGCACCGACCTCGCGGGCCGTGCTGTCGAGTTTGGCAAGCTTGAAGATGGTTCTGCCGTCACAAGCTATGACTCAGGCGAGTTCTTTGTAGATGACGTGGCACCTCTTGTTTCTGTCGCGCGCGACAAGGCTGCGACCAACAGCTATCAGGGCGTCGACTATTTCAACGAGATGGTCACCGCCACGGTTACCGTTGTGGACGACCACTTTGACGCATCGGCTTCCTCTTTGTCTGTATCCGGTTGCCTGAGCGAGTCTGGGTGGGTCCAAAGCGAAAGCGACCCCCACACCTGGACCAAGACCGTTGTTTACGATGAGGGTGCCGGAAAGACGCTGGCTGCCAACGTCGTCGACCTTGCCGGCAACAAGCCGGACGCGACAAAGTCAAACCTTGGCTGCGCCCCCTTTACCGTTGACACGACGGCGCCCGAGGTGAGCGACGCTAGCGTGAACGTGGAAGCCGCCAACAATTATTCGACGAATTTCTACTTCTATAACCGCGCGGTCGCGGCGACGATCAGCCTGCGCGACAACATTAGCCTCGAGTCGATCAGCATCGTGGATGGCGGCGACGGTTACTACGGCCAAGACGTCCTTGTGTCTTCTGACGCCATTATCGGCAACGCTTCTGCTACGGCGACTTTGACTTTTGCTGATGGGCATGAGTTTGACCGCGACGTCGTTGTTAAGGCGACCGACCTCTCCAAGAACGTGCGCTACTGGAGCATTGCGCCTACGGGTAAGGTTCGCGTCCTTTCTGACCAAGAGGTCGAGAACCTCTCGGTCTATAACCCGAGCAAGATCTACCCCCAGGGCCTGCTTAAGGACACCGTTGCGCCCAAGCTTGCTCTATCTGGAATCGAAGAGGGGGCGTACTACAACACCGAGAAGACCGTGACGCTTACGGTTGATGAGCTCAACTATCCCTACCTGCAGTCTTATGAGCCCGAGCAAGGCGTCTTCACGGTAACTAAACAAGAAGGCAGCGCCGGCCGCGCCCAGAGCAGCTGGACACGCGCGATAAGCTACCTTGGGGTGACCGCGCGCGAGGGCCTCTCGTTTACCGACGACCGCGGCACGAGCTTCACCTACGACCAATACGGCATGAGCGAGACCTTTGCCCAGGATGGCCACTATGTCATTGATGCGCAGGTCGCTGACCCTGCAAAGAACCAGGGGACGGCACATTTGGCCGAGTTCACCATTGACCGCACGGCTCCGACCGTCGAGGTGAGCTTCGACAACAACGATGCTCGAAACGGTAAGTACTACAAAGCCAGCCGCACCGCGACCATCACCGTGACCGAGCATAATTTTGACTCGAGCCTCATCCAGATCGACACGACCGGCTCGGTCGGCGCGTGGAGCGACAACGGCGACACCCACACCGTGACCGTCTCGTTTGCAAGCGACGGTGTCCACAACCTCGCCGTCTCGGGTAAGGATAAGGCCGGAAATGAGTTGAGCCCCTATAAGGCCGACGAATTTGTCGTCGACCTTGTTGCCCCGACCGTCTCTATCACGGGTGTCGAGAACTCCTTTGCCTACAAGGGCGAGGTCAAGCCTGTCATTAGCTTTGCCGACGAGGCGAACTTCGATGCTTCTGCCGTGACGTATACCCTTGCTGGAACAAAGAACGGCGAGGTTTCGTATGAGGTGGCCACCCTTGACGAGGGGCTTGGCAAAACGGTGAGCTTCGCTGATTTTGCCCGCGAGGCCGCTGTGGACGATATCTACACCTTGACCGCCCACATCAGCGATCTTGCCGGCAACGAGGCAGAGGCTTCGCTTACCTTCTCGGTTAATCGCTTTGGCTCGACGTTCCGTGTGGTCGATGCCGACTCGTACAAAGACAACGATGGCTATCTCACGAAGAGCCGCGCGGTCGTGGTAGAGGAGATCAACGTCTCTGGCGTGGCCTCGGAGGAGCACAGCGTGAGCGTCACCTCGGGTATGAACACAACGGAGCTTAAGCGTAACGAGACCGCCTCGGACACCGGCTTCACGATTACCGAGGAGACCTCTGGGGACGCCGATTCGCGCGGCTGGGCCCTGTACCGCTACAACATTCCGGCGACCAATTTCCAGCAGGACGGGCGCTACCACGTGAGCGTGCGTTCCAATGACCTGGCGAGCAACATTAACTCGAGCTCCGACTTCTACGACCGCGTCGCCGGTGGCGAGTCTGCCGCCGAGGTCGACTTCATTCTCGACACGACGGACCCCGTGATCACCAACCTCAGCGTGAGCGAAGGCGCCGTTATTGAGGCCGAGGAGTGCCAGGTCACCTTTAAGGTCGTTGAGAACATCGGCGTCGCAGACGTTAAGGTCCTCGTCGACGGCAACCAAGTCGATACGTACTACGATGCCTATGGTAACTACAACTTTAAGGTGAAGCAGGCTTCTTTTACCGACCGCAGCGTCGAGATCGTGGCGACCGACCTGGCCGGCCGCACCGGCGAGGCCCAGGTCTCGGGCTTCCGCGTGACTACCGATATCTTCGAGCTTCACTTGGCTTGGGTAATAGCGGGTGCCACGGCGGCGCTCGCCGCGGTCGCCGGAATCGTATATGCCCTGGTAAAGCGCTCCAAGCAGGAAAGCAAGAGGTAGAGTGATGGGCTTGTACTGCGAGAAGTGCGGCGCCGAGCTTAAGCCGGAGTGGAGATTCTGCATCAAATGCGGGGCAACCTTGCCTGCCGTCCTGGTGTCTAAGGCGCAGGCACCTCATTTGGTGACTGTCCCGGCGCCCGAGCAAAACGCGAGTCGTGAGCCAAAGAAGAACAGCTGGCTTAAATCCCTCTTTCCTTCTAAGGACACCCCGCAGGAAGCTTTAGAAGGCGTTCGTAGGTCTCCCGGCAAGATGGGTGGCAGTGAGCGCCTCGGCGGCGTGGAAGCGGGCGAAGAGGTCACCGAGATCTTCGATGGTCCTGGTGCCATGACCGATTTCTATGATGCGGACGACCAGACCGTCGTTCTCGACGAAGCCCCAAAGGTCGCCCTTGTGCGCCAAAAGACGTCAGAGACCCTTAAGGCGCCGCTTCCGTTTGTGGTTGGCAAAGGCAGCGCCGCGGATGTACAGATCAGCGGCAATCCAACGGTGAGTCGACGCCATGCTCGTTTTTATGTGCAGGACTGCAAAGTCTTTGTCGCCGATCTTGGCTCGACAAATAAAACCAAGGTCAACGGGGTCGAAGTAGCTTCAGATAGTCCCGTAGAGATCGGGGACGGGGATGACCTAAAGCTTTCGGACGAGCAATTTTGCGTTCGTGTTCAGTGGGATTGACCCGTTATAAGGAGCTTCGCCGGGTTTTCTCGGCTGGCGATATAAGCCGTTTCTAGAAAAGGAGAAGACATGAGTGAACAAATTCGCATGACACCTTCCGAGCTGCGCGACGGCGCAAAGAGCCTGCAGACGTTGAAGGAAGAGTGCCTGCAGAACTTGGGCGCGATGAAGACCGAGATCGACAGAATCGCCGCCGACTGGGAAGGCTCGAGCCAAAACGCTTTTGTCGCCAAGTTCGAGGAGACCTACAAGTCCACGACTGAGAGCCTGACCGACTCTGTCGACGGCATCTCCAAGATCCTTGAGACTTCCGCCGAGACGATCGAGGCGGCCGACGCGCAGATCGCAAGCGCGCTCAGGTAATTTGCGCCTGGCATTGGCATTACCCGATCAATATAACCGGTAAGGGGGTCGCACATGAACATAGATGCAATGGACGGGGTGGAGAAGTCGGTTTCTGCCCAGTGCGTCTCGTTTGTGTTTAGCGACCCCCTCGCTGTTTCTGGGACGGCGTATAAGGTTCTAAGGAGCCAGGACCCCGCGAGGTTCATCGCCTGCGTGCGTTCCAGGGCCAACGGGCTCGATAAGCTGACGTACCTCACGAGGGGCTACGTCGCTTTGGCGGACCTCACGGCAGATCTTTCCCCTAAGCAAATGGCACGGCTGCTTGCCACGGCCGTAGATTCGCTCGTTTTCTTGAGAAACAACGGTTTTCTCTCGATGCAGAATGTCGTTTTTTCTCAAGACATGCTTTATGTTGACCAAAAAGCCCACAGGCTTTTGCTGGTCTACCTGCCGTTTTCTGTCTCTACCTCTGGCGGCAACCTGGATACGGCCCGCCAAGCCTATCGCACCTGTGCGACTGCGCTGGAGTCCGCGTGCGTCACGGGGTCTCCTTTGTCTGGATTTGAGGAAACGGCCGCATATCGAGACGGGGACCTAGCCGCCTTGCTTTCTTTGCTTGGGGGCGTTGGCGAGAAAACCCGCGAGGTTAAGGACGGCGCACTTCCCAAGAAAACGGTGGGGATGCACTGCCGCCATGCCTCTAACGGCTCTTCTCCCAATGACAAAGATTGCACCTGGGGCGGGCGCGATTCAGCCGCCCCAGCACCAAGATGGTCGTTGGAGACGCTGTCTTTGCCTAAGAAAAGAATCCCCATTCCCAGCGATTGCGCGGTGATAGGAAAAAGCCCCAGCCGGGCCGACGTCGTGTTGACGATGAGCTCCGCCATCAGCCGTACCCATTGCAAGGCTCGTCTCACGCAGGAGTTCATCGAGTTTGAGGATCTTGGAAGCGCGAACGGAACCTTTGTGGGCGGCGCGCGCTTAAAACCAGGCAACATCGCAAGGGCCGCCGAAGGCGACAACGTGCGGTTTGCCGATGTCTCGTTTGTGGTCAGAAAGGGAAGGTGACGCCGATGACAAAGCCGCTCGTTGTGCTTGCCGACCCGGATTCGCACTACCTTGAGTCGCTCGAGGTAAAGCTGTTTGAGGATTTAGGCGACCGCGTAAGCGTCGAGACCATTACCAATGAGAGCTATCTCGAGTCGTTCTTAGGAAGGCCGCACGATATAGAGGCGCTGGTCATCGCTGAGGAGTGGCTTGGCTTTGGCGTCGACCGTCAAAACGCGTCTTCTGTCATCGCTCTAACAGAAGACGATGACGTCGACCGCACGGGCAGCATCGAGGTCGATTACCTGTACAAGTACAGCAGCCTCGCCCTCGTCTACGGCAAGCTCGTGAGCACAAGCCCAAAGCTGCGCTCGGATGAGGCGGCGGGCACGGCTAAGCTCCTGTTGTTCTATTCCCCTCAAGGCGGGTCGGGCAAGACCACCTGTGCCTTGGGGGTCGCCGCTTGTTTGCGCGAGCGCTACAAGCGAGTCCTTTATATCGATGCCGAGAATATCCAGACCTTTGGGGCATTGCTCAAATCCGCGGCGAGCGCCTCTCAAGAGATGCTGCGCGCTCTGCAGCAGTCCACGGGAAACGCTTTCGAGAATCTACGGGAGTTCGTTCGTTCCGATTTATTCGACTATCTTCCTCCCGTTCGCTCGTGCCTTACGGCTTGCGGTCTTGACCTCGAGGTTTATCGCCGCTTTGCTGTGGCTGCCCGAGAGTCGGGCGAATACGACTACGTCGTTGTTGACACCGACTCATCTTTGGACGCCCAGAAACTCACTTTCTTTGGTGTCGCGGACAGCGTCGTGGTGCCCTTGATCGATGACAAGCAGCTGCCGGCAAAGGTGGACTGCTTGTTGGCAAGCATCGACGGGGCGGACCGTGAGAGGTACCGGTTTTTCTGGAACCGTTACCAAGAGCGCCAAGGGGGCGTCGAGCCTTCGATTCCCGTTGAGCTCGACGCTGTTGTCGGTTTCGAAAAGGAGCTCCAAGGCACTGACGCCACTCATTTTGGGACCGTGGATTCGCTTAGAAGGCTCGCGGAGTCTTTGGCATAGGGAGGGGCTATGAAAGACAGGGCAGTCATCCTGCTTCATTTGATCAAGAGCGGCAAGACGTTTGACGTCGACGTGCCTCTCGATATAACCGCCAGCGACCTTCTTGTTGGTATTAGCGAGGCGTACGGGCTTGACCTGGCCGCCGATGATGCTTCTCAAAGATATCTCAAGGCAGAAAACCCTATTGCCCTGTTGCACGGCAATAAGACCCTTGGGGAATACGGCATCGTCGACGGCTCGATCATCAACGTGACGGAGTAGGACATGAGAGACGATTTTCTCCTCACTATCACGGGGCACAACACGTTTCGCGAGGTCGAGTTGCCTTGTGATATCGACAGTTTAAGGGTAGGTACCGCCACGCGTGACGACGTTCGCTATCGCAGCGATCTGTTCTTCTCACCTTTTGAGCTTGAGTTCACGAGGGCCGATGACTCCGCATGGTCTGTCTCTTGCTCGGATGAGGTGTACCTAAGCGATGACGGCGTGCGCAGGCTCTCGTTTGCGCGGGTCGGCCATGGGGATTGTCTCTCGCTTAAATACTCCGACTCTTCTTCGACCCTTGTGACGCTTCGCCTCTCGATTGATTTTGAACGCAGGCGCGGCGCTTACGACCGCTACATCGACCTTACCAAGACTCAGATGCTGACCATTGGAGGGCTTCCCAACTGCAGCGTTGTTCTTAACGGCCCGTATGTGAGCGGCGATGTCGTGGTCATCGAGAATAACGGGGGCCACTCGTACCGTCTCTTTGAGCAGCGTTGTCGCTATGGGGTCATTCTCGACGGAGCGCGGCTTCAAGGCCCGGTTAGGCTCGCCAACTTGTCGTTCTTCTCGATTGCGGATAATTACTTTTATTACCGCGACGACAAGCTCTATTTTTCAAGCTCGGCCGGTGCTGCGTGCAACGGGGTCGTCGCCTTGGAAAACGTGGACCTGTTCTCAACGAGCGCCTACCCGCTCTTTAACCGAAACACGCGGGTGAAGCAGCTGTGCGCGACCGGCCCGATCGCCATTCTCAATCCTCCTGTTAAACAAGAGGAGAACCGTCAGGGCATCGTTGTCCAGCTGCTTCCCGCGGTGGGGATGCTTGCCATCACGGTGCTGCTCCGGGGCCAGATGGCACAGGGCTCCTCGGCCGGCATGTCTTACCTTTTGATGAGCGTCGCTACTGTTGGTATGGGCGTTGTGACCTCTGTCGTTGGGATTGTGACCGAGCGCAAACGCTTTAAAGAAGCCGCTGCGGCAAGAATCGACGGCTATAACAGCTACATTCAAAAGAAACGCGCAGAGGTCGAGGCCGCGCGCGCCGGCGAGCTGGCCACGTTGAATTACATCTATACAGGACCTTTGCGCGAGCTCGAGCTTGCGCAGTCCTTCTCGGCAGAACTCTTTGACCGTCGGGTCACCGACGACGATTTTCTTGTCTTGAGGCTTGGCACGGGAAAGAGGGAGACTCTTCGGCCGCTCGATGCGCACGAAGAGGAGGCGCTGGTCCTGGACGAGCTGGCCCAGATTCCAAATCAGCTGGCAGAAGAGTACTCCCAGCTTGAGAACGCACCTATCACCGTTGACCTAAAGAAGACGTCTGCCATGGGTGTCTCTGGCCCCAGAAGCGTTGCTGTCGATTATCTGCGCGGGCTTGTGGTCGATATTTGCTCGCGTCAGTACGAGTCCGACTGCAAGGTCTATTTTGTGGTCGAGCCCCAAAATGCCGATGACGTCTCATGGGCTCGTTTGCTTCCTCATGTTCAGAATCGCGAGCTTTGCATGCGAAACATCGCGTGCGATTTTGAGAGCAGAAACATCATATTCGAGCATCTCTACAAGCTCTTGACCGCTCGCGAAGAGATGAGGGAAAGGGATATTCCTGCTGAGTGGGCAAGAATCGTCGTCTTTGTCCTTGATGGGTGCGGGATCAAGAATCACCCGCTGAGCCGTTTTATCGATAAGGCCAATAAGCTCGCATGTACCTTCATCTTCTTTGAGAGCGACCCTTCGCTTCTTCCGCAGGGGTGCGGACAGCTTGTGAACCTTGTCGCCTGCGGCAATACGGGCGAGCTGGTCGACCCGTCTGACTCCACGCGCCGGACGCCGTTTGGCTATGAGGTCGTGTCTCGAGCGCAGGCATGGGAGTTCGCGCAGACTCTGGCACCTGTGCGCTGCGAGGAAATCTCCCTGGAAAGCAGCCTGCCGAGCAGCATCACGTTGTTTCAAATGCTGGGTATCATCTCGGCCGACGACCTGGACCTTGGCGCGCGTTGGGCTAAGAGCGACGTCTGTCGCTCGCTTGCCGCCCCGATCGGCGTGAGCAAGACCCGCATGGTCACCCTTGACCTTCACGATAAGGCCGACGGCCCCCACGGGCTTGTCGCCGGCACCACCGGCTCGGGAAAGTCCGAGGCGCTCCTTACGTTTGTGTTGTCGGTCGCGACGCTGTTTCACCCCTATGAGGTCGCGTTCGTGATCATCGACTTCAAAGGCGGCGGAATGGCCAATCAGCTGCGAGACCTTCCTCACCTGACGGGCGCGATCACGAACATCGACGGAAGGGAAATCGATCGCTCGCTGAAGTCGATTAAGGCTGAGCTGAGGCGGCGTCAGCGCCTGTTTGCTAAGACGGGCGTGAACCATATCAGCGACTACATCCGTCGCTTCAAGGCCGGAAAGACCGATGTGGCGCTTCCGCACCTCGTCATCATTGTGGACGAGTTCGCAGAGCTCAAGGCAGATCAGCCTGAGTTCATGGCCGAGCTTATCAGCGCGGCGCGTATCGGCCGTTCGCTGGGTGTGCATCTCATCTTGGCCACTCAAAAGCCTGCCGGCCAGGTAAACGACCAGATCTGGTCCAACTCGCGCTTCAAACTGTGCCTTAAGGTCCAGTCCAAAGAGGACTCAAACGAGGTCATCAAGTCGCCTCTGGCGTCCGAGATCAAGGAACCGGGTCGTGCGTACCTGCAGGTTGGCAACAACGAGACGTTTGAGCTGTTCCAATCCGCCTATAGCGGCGGGCCTGAGCGCGTCGACGACGACGGGGTGCGCGAGTTCACGCTTTTCGAGGTCGCGCCTTCCGGCAAGCGCACGCAGGTCTATAGCCGCAAGCGTAGCAAGGGTGCCGCCGCGTCGGCGAGCCAACTGGAAGCTATCGTTTCTCGCGTGAAGTCGTATTGCGCAGAGGAGAAGATCCAGCGGCTCCCCAGCATTTGCCTGCCGCCCCTTTTGGAGCTTATCCCTATGCCCCAAGACGCGGCGGGGGATAGTTCTTGTGGGCAGGTTGCGCTTGGTGTTTACGACGACCCCGACAATCAGTACCAGGGTGCCGCGGTCTTTGACCTGGCCTGCGCAAATACGTTTATCCTGGGCTCTGCCCAGGCAGGCAAGACAAACCTGTTGCAAACCGTCATTCGATCGATTTGCGGGCAAGCGACGCCTTCGCAGACATGCTTCTACATCGTCGACTTCGCGACGATGGTTCTTAAGGGTTTTGAGGGTTTGGCCCACGTGGGCGGAGTTGTTTTGCCTTCCGAGGACGAGAAGCTTAAGAATCTCTTCAAGCTCCTTACGGACGAGCTGTCGATGCGCAAGAAGCGGCTGCTTGAAGTCGGCGTGAGCTCGTTTGCGGCTTACCTTGAGGCGGGCTATACCGATTTTGCGCATATCTACCTGCTGATAGATAATTTCTCCGTGTTTAGGGAGCTTTACGCGGATCGTTATGACGAGACCCTCATCTCTTTGTGCCGAGACGGAATCGCGTGCGGAGTCTCTGTCATCATGACCAACAGCACCACGTCGGGCTTTGGCTACAAGTACATGTCGAACTTCTCCAACTACGTGGCGCTTTCCTGTAACGATCCCAGCGAGTACGGAGTGCTGTTTAGCCGTTGCCGCATTGAGCCCAAGCCTGTCGCCGGGCGCGCGCTTATCTCGGTGGACAAGCGCGTGCTCGAGATGCAGTCGTACCTAAGCTTTGAGGGTGCCCGTGAAGTCGATCGCGTTGCCGCTGTCAGGAGTTTCATCGAGGCCCAAAACAGCAGATGCCAAGGTGCGCATGCCCGGCGCATCCCGTGCGTGCCAGACGACTTTACTCTGGATTACGTCTACGACAACCACCGCGTGGCGATCAACGAGATTCCCGTGGCCCTTGACTACGGGACGGTCGAGCCGGTTTGCGTGAAGCTGGACTCGAGTTTCTCGGTTGCTCTTGTTGGCAAAGAACCCGGGCGTTGTGCGGGCGTGGTCGATGTGATGCTCGAGGATGTTCGCGAGAAGATTTTTGACAGACCCGTCGAACTCTATATCGTCGACGGGCTCGACCGAAGGCTGTCCAAGTGGTCTGACCTCCCGTTTGTCGAGGCTTATCACACCGATTCGGCGGGCATTGGCACGGTGCTTGACCGGGTGCGCCCTGTGCTTGAGGCCCGCCGTGAGCTGGTTGCGCAGCAGGGCATGGACGCTATTTCGGATGCCCCGTATATCGTTGTCGTCGTCAACTCGAGCGAGGCCTTGGATTTCATCTCGGAGTCCAAGGAGCTTCTCGATACCTATATGACCCTGCAGAAGCAGTGCTTCGCGATGCGCGTGCTGTTTGTCTTCTCGGCGGTGAGCGATTTTCCTGTGAGCTACTCGTCGCCGGCGTTGCTCAAGCAAATCAAGGAAGAGCGCAGGGGCTTTGTGCTTTCCAACCTGGGGGAGCACAAGTTCTACGACATCAACATCACGGCTGCCCGTGCATTCAAGGGATCCCTTGACGATGGCCAGGCGTACTGCGTCCAGGGTACCGAGCTGTCGAAGGTAAAGTTTCCCAACCCGAGGAACGGAGGCTTGTCATGAGTTCGAAAGCGGCTGATGCGGCGTTGGAAAAGGTCAACACGGCGCACTTCAGCGACGTCGAGCTGGCGGCCAAAAGCCTTGCCGAGGACGTCAGGGAAATCAAGGCCAAGATTCTTGAGGCCAACGAGACCGTCATGTGGACATGGGAAGGCGAGGGGGCCGATGCCTACGATGACTTTAGCTTCGTCGTCGGGCAGCTGATAAAAGACGTCTCGGATGAGTTCTGGGATGTTTACGAGGCCTTGGTCAACGCCGAGGGGATTTTCCTTGGCGAGGACCAGTCCCTTGCCACCAACATCGCCTCGAGCAACGTCACGGATTGGACCAAGAAATGAGCGTCGACGATAAGATCAGGTCACTCCAACGCTCCATTCATTCTCTTGAAAGCAGCATCGACGCCGCTCGTGGCTCTATGAACGCCTCTGCCGAGAAAAAGCGGTCGTACGAACGCAGGCTTGCGGAGGTCGAGTCGGTCTACTCTCGGGCCCGCGGCGCGGTTGCCGGTGATGCCTGCGATTGTCGCGCGGCGCAGCAGGAGTGCGCGCAACGCCTTGAGGAGGCGACGTCCGGCCTTGCCGCAGAGACCCGGGTCATTGATTCTCTCTATGCTGCCAGAGAGTCCAATTTCGATTCTGATGCGGAAGGGTCTGAGATTACCCGTTGCCTTTCGAGCGAGATCGAGCGCTGCAGGCGCGAGATAGAGGCTGCCTCATCTGAATACTCTCAGGCTTGCGCAAGAGAGCAACAGGCGGTGAGCAGCCGACAAAGATATGTCCGGTCGGCAAGAAATCTTGCCGCCCAAGACGAGGCGACTGTCTGCGTTTGGGAAAGCACGAGGTATTAGATATGGCTACGGTCACTATTAATTTCAGCGCACTTCGCAAGGCATCGAGACAAGCGAATTCAAGCGCCGATAAGCTGGACGATTATGCCTCTGAGCTGGACGCTTCGATCAATGGAGGACTGGGCTGCTTGACCGGCGGAGATTCGTCGTATACCTTTGACGCGGCCGTGCTTGCCTCGCGCAAGGCCGATGACCTGCGCAATAAGGCCTCTTGTTACAGGGTCTTCTCAAAAGAGCTGAGCAATTATGCCGAGGATGCGAGCGATACCGACAGGGGTGTCGGCAGGTCGATCAAGAGCCTTGCGGACAAGCGGGGCAAGGACCTGCCTGGCTGGAAGACGGTGGTGCGCTCTTGCCGCGGGATAGTAAACGGCTATCTGGGAAAGAGCGATGCGGGCACGCTGATTAAGAGGCTATGGAACTCTGCGTGCTCTGTCACCAGCAACAACATTTTGGCCCTTAAGAAAGCCAGAGACTGGTTTAAGCACGGCAATGGCAGGTATTTGCTTTCGAGCGCGCTTGCGGTAATAGGGGTCTTTGGCGCCCTGTCCACCTTTTTAAAGGCGGCAGGCGTCCTTCTCGCGACGTTTCCTGCAGGCGCGGTCATCGCGATTGCTGTGGCCGTCTTTGCCGGTATTGCCCTTATCAAGAGCGGCTCTGATATGGTCTACACCTTATCATCGGCTTGGGTTGCTGTGAACGATTACGGTACCGAGCCGGGCCTTTCTCGGTATTACGGCGGCATATCGAGTGTCTCTGACTACAAAAAGAAGTACACGACCAGCAAGGCGGAGCAGAACGCGGCGAAGTGGTTCGATAGGGTTGGCAACTTTGCGGCATTTGCGGCTAGCCTTGGGGGCTTGTTCTCGACCAGGAACCTCCCGGGAACTAAGGTTCCTAGCAATCAGCCGGGGTATCAAATCAATAAAGAAACGTTTTGCATGAATCTTTATGAAAAGTTTGGCTTTACGCCCGTGACAGCGAAGGACTCCAGCGGCGCTGTTACTTTTGTTAGGGAGGGCGGTAACATCAAGTATCAATTTGGCGGTAATTTCTTTGGCTTTAAGCTGGTTGATGACGCAAATGCACCCAAGTCCATTGAAGCTGGGGGCGTTATTGGAAGCCTCTCTAAGGGCGCCAATAAACTAAAGTCGGCGACTTCTTCTGTCAAATGCTTTATCAAGTCATATCAGGGTCTCACGGGTTCTGCGGACAAAGTGATTTGGAGCAAGTCCAGCAATAAGGCGTGGACGCTTATCAAAGAGGTGGTTGGTATGCAAGGAGCTGTACTGCCGGGGATTTCTGCTTTTGGCGATCTCGTTACGCTTGGCAAGGCGTTGTTGGGCTAATCATGACATTCACTGTTGACCAAGAAAAGAAACGCACATGGCTACGCGGCTGGTGGCGTGACCGAGCGCAGGGGAAGGTCCTTCTCGCGTTATCAGTCATCGGCTTGGTTTCCATGGTCCTTTTGCTGCCCTCGTTTATCGAGGCGGTGCAGACCATGCTTGCCTTGAGCCACATACAAAATGCCCTTGAGAGAAGCGACGCGGCCTCGGCCTCGAGCGGCGCGGTGCTTAAGATGAGCGTCGCGTTTGTGCTGGCTGTTTGCGGGATTCCCGTTTTCACGTATCCCAGACGTGCCGCAAAAGCCTTCTCGGCCGAGTCGCTGACCATTGAAGACGGGTGTTTGCGCTGGATCAGGCACGACAACTCAAGAAGCGACGAGCTCTTTGAAGTCTCTGTTTGCCGCTTGAGCGATTGTGCGTTTCATTACGACGAGAAGCGCCGGTTGCTGGTTGTGAAAGCGACCCGGCCCGGCGCCGTTGCCGGCGGAATGGCCGCGAGCGCTGCGGCGGCCTTATCGGCTCGGGCGGAGGGCATGACCGCCTTTGAGCTGCTCGAGTTCTGGCCGTACTTCTCGCCCGACCCTGTCCAGGCACTGCGTGACCTGGGGGTTAGGGAAGAGAGTTAAATCCGGTTGTCTGCGAACGTTTGATATGGAGGCGTTACATGAACGAGGAGATTCAAGACCTTTTGGCCCGTGGCACCGAGCTGATGGCCGCCCAGCGCTATGAGGACGCCGTTGAGGCCTACAAAAGCGTGCTTGCCTTGGACAAGGCTAACTACGAGGCGTTTTTCAATCTGGGGAACGCCTATATCAACCAGCAGATGCTCGATGAGGGTATCGACGCCTTCAGGAAGGCCCTTCTCGCCAAGCCGGATTCTGACGAGGCGCGCTACTCGCTGGGCTGCGCGTATTTCATCGCCGATCGCCTGCCCGAGGCGGTAAAGGAGTTCAATCGCTGCGAAGAGCACGGCTTTGCCCCGCTGGAGATGTACGAGATTTTAGAGACCATCTTCCTCGACTCCGACGACCCTATCCAGGCGATTCGCTACGCGAACAAGGCCATCGAGGCCAATCCGCTGTTGCCGGATCACTACATCAACAAGGCCCAGTTCTATCTTTTGCTCGAGAAGCCAAAAGAAGCCGCGGCCGTCCTTAGGGAAGTGGAGAGCCTGCTTCCCGATGCGGCCGAGCCGTACCAGGTCGAGGCCCAGATTCATCTTCAGTCGGGCGATTTTGGGGAGGCCGTCGCGGTGTGCGACCGCGCGCTTTCGCGCTTTCCCGATGACCCCTCGATGCTTTTGGTTAAGGGCCAGGTGCTCAATCAAGCCGAGAAGGCCGACGAGGCGCTTGAGCTTCTCGATAAGGCAGCCGAGCTTGTTGGCCTCGGCTCTTCCCTTATCGCGGAAATCGACGCTGCCCGCGGTGTCGCCTATGCGCTTAATCAGGATACCGACGCATCCATCGAGTGCCTTAAGCGCGCGGTGGCGGCAGGCGGACAGAGCCAGGACCAGGCGAGCTTCATGCTTTTGTCCGAGCTTGCCGTGGTGGAGGACTACGAGCAGATAGAGGCGTGCGCCAAGACGATTTTGGAGCTTGGCGATATCTCGCCCCGGACGCGCGCGGCGGCGATTTTCTGGAACGCCTTTGCGGCGAAGAAGCTCGGGCAAGATACGGCTGACGAGCTTCTGCGAGATGCGCAGGTCCATCTGCGCCGCATCACCATCGCTAACCCCGGGATTATCGAGGCTTACTGCTATCGCCTTCAGTGCCACAAGGAGCTTGGGGAATATGACAAAGCCCTGGACTTGGCCGAGCATCTGATTCGCCTTGCGCCGGAGGATGCCGCGGGGTATGCGTTTAAGTCGGACGTTCTTGCCGCAAAGGGCGATGTCACCGGTGCCGAGCAGTTCCGCGAAAAGGCGCTTGGGCTTGACCCGTCCTTCAAGTTCTAGGGGATTGAGATGGCGAACACCCTCAAATACAACGTGGACGTGCTCAACGAGCAGTCCAGGCAGCTTGCGAATTTGGCGAACGATATTAGCACGGCTTGTACGAATATGAATAAAAATGTGAATCAACTCAAAACAGAGTGGGTGGGTCCTGGCGCCGACGCTTTTTTTAACAAGCTGGGAAACGATTGGCAACCGGCTATCGAGAGCTACGTCGCCATGCTCAAGGAGCTGTCGGGTGAGTTGAGCCGCGCCGCCGATCGTTACGAGGACCTGGACTCGCAATACGGGCAGCTGCAGGTGCCTTAAGGGGACTCTCGTGAATACCGTTGAGTTTCCCGCCTACATCGAGATTGCCGTGAAACCGGGGTACGCCAAGGCGATTGCCTGCTGGGCCGGGATGGCGTTGACGCTTGCCCTTGGCGTCGCCGGCATCGCTCTGGGTATGACGGTCTCGGTTTTCGTGTTTTTGTTGGCGTATTACCTGTGGCGCCTGAGCAAGTCTGCGCAGAAGTGCAATGAGGTCACCCTCGTCAAGGCAAAGCTGGGGGTCGATCGCGGCGATGTCGAACTTTTGCTGCCGGCATCTAGACTGTTTGGTTCTCGCTATGTCGACCAGTGCTACCTGCTCTCACAGTCGAAGGGCGGTCGCATCGCTTTGTCCAAGACCGGCGAGCTTGTTCTCAGTGGTCGCCTTGTGAGCGAGGCCCTTGAGGCCGGCGAGGTCCTGGACCATCGCGAGCACGATGACGCCGAGGTCAAGATGACGGTTGCGTCCGAATACGCGAGAGAAGAGCTGGGGCGGCTCCTTGCCGAGAATGGCTGGTAGTCCTTCTCGGCGTGGACGCTTCTTCAAAGGCGCCGATGTTTGTACAAACATCGGTCCTAATCGAGAAAAACGCCCTTCTCGGCACAAACATCGGTGCGATTTAGGAAGGTTCGTACAAACATCGGCACGGCCCTAGGCGCGGGCGGCGAGAAGAGCGCCGCGCGGTTTTAAGTAACGTGGGCGGGCGGGTTAAATCTTGTGGCCCCGGGGGCGGGGCAACGAATTGCTGGTAGACTGACCCATAGGTTAAGTTTCACGCAGCTTAAACGTTGTTAAGGGGTTTCTATGCGCGCACCTACCAAGGGCCTTTCGCTGGCCCTCGCGGTTCTGGTCGGCGTCACGCCGCTCACCTCGCCGCTTTCCGCCTACGCCACTACCCAGGCTTCCAACCAGGTCATCGTCTACGACACGGCCGCCGATGACGGTGCCACGACGAACGACGGCGCGTCCTCTCAAAGCGAGACGGACACCCAGTCCTCCGCGGCCGATGACGCTGTCGTCCAGGAGTACGACGCGACCGGCCAAACCACCTGGACCGGCGACGACGCCAACGCCGAGCGCGCCGACGACGAGACGAACGCCGTCGCAGCCGAATCCGCTGTCGACGCAGCCTCCGATTCCAGCGCCGATTCCGACGCCCAGCTCACTCCCAACTCGTGGCGCTACAAGGACGGCACCCCCGTCGCCGGCGACGAAAGCTCCGAAGGGCTGGTCGACGCCCAGTCCCTCTCGGACGACCTTCCCTCCGGCGCCATTGCGCGCGGCATCGACGTGAGCTCCTATCAGCGCGAGATCGACTGGGAGCAGGTCAAGGCCTCGGGCATCAAGTTCGCCATTATCCGCATCGGGCCTGCGTACGGCCAGGTCGACAGCTACTTCGAGCGCAACGTCAGCGAATGCGAGCGCCTGGGCATTCCCTACGGCATCTATTACTACTCGTACGCGACGTCGGTTTCCGAGGCCAACCGCGACGCCGACAGGGTCCTCACGTGGCTCGGCAACCACCGCCCGCAGCTGCCCATCTACTACGACATCGAGGACGACGAGGTCAATCCCAACCTCGGCTTTAGCAAGACGATGTTGACGACCACCATCAACACCTTCTGTGGTCGCATCCAGGCCGCGGGCTTTACCGCGGGCATCTACTCCAGCACCTCGTGGTATCGCAACTACCTGGACGACTCTTCGCTGCGCCAGTGGGACACCTGGGTCGCCCAGTGGTGGGATCACTGCAGCTACGAGGGCTCCTACAGCCTGTGGCAGTACTCCAGCGAGGGCTCCGTCCCCGGCATCGAGGGCAACGTCGACATGGACTACGCCTACAACTTCAAGGCGCTGACCACCACCACGAGCCCCACGGCCTTCTACCAGGCGCATGTCTCTGATGTGGGCTGGCAGACCTATACCACGGGCACCGCCGGTACCACCGGCCAGTCCAAGTCCATCGAGGCCTTGAACGTCACCGTCATCAACAACCCCGGTGGCAC